>JBJTFE010000141.1:0-5662 GCA_046093265.1 Phenylobacterium sp.
GGTGCTGAAATCCTTTCCGCTGAACGGATTGTCGGGGCGCGGGTCACCGCCGACCCTGACCTGTCCTTCGGCGAGGCTGCACGTCGGTTCACGGCCGGGGCCGCAGGAGATGCGGTACGGCGACTGCATGGCCGGCTGGCGGGACCCGTCGCCCCCCTGGAACGGCTGGAGGCCGGCGCCCTTGTCGCCGCCGCGCAGTACGCCGGCGTCCGGACGGTGATCACGCCCTACGCGCCCGTGGGGCCGACCGCTTCGGCCCTTGCGAGACTGAGCGCAGAACTGGAGGCCGGGGGTGTCCGCCTGGCTCAGGTCCGCCGGGACTGGGACAGCCGCCTCTGGCCGTTTGCGCGCGCGGGCTTCTTCGCCTTCCGCAAGGCGATCCCGGACCTGCTCGGGACAGGGGCGCCGCGGTGACTGGCCCCGTGCAGGTTGTCTGGTTCAAGCGCGACCTGCGGATCGCGGACCACCGGCCCCTCGCCCTGGCGGCGCAGGCGGGCCCGGTCCTGCCCCTCTACATCGTCGAGCCGGGGCTCTGGGCTGAAGCGGACGCCTCGGGTCGGCAATGGGCCTTCGCCCGCGAGTGCCTGGAGGCGCTGGGGGCGGACCTGGCCCGTCTGGGCCAGCCCCTTTGCGTCGAGGTGGGGCAGGCGGTGGAGGTGCTGGGCCGGATCCACGACCGCTTCGGGATCGCCGCCCTCTGGAGCCACGAGGAGACCGGCAACGGCTGGACCTACGCCCGCGACCGGGCGGTGGCGGCCTGGGCGCGCAAAGCGGGCGTCTCCTGGCGTGAGGAACGCCAGACGGGCGTGATCCGGCGCCTTAAGTCCCGCGCCGGCTGGGCGCAGGCCTGGGGCCGGGACATGGCGGCGCCGGCGACGCCGCCGCCGCGGGCGCTGACTCCCCTTGGCGGGGACTGGCCGACCCGGCTGCTCACGGCGGAGGACCTCGGCCTGGCCCCGGACCCCTGCCCCTTCCGCCAGACCGGAGGCCGGACGGCGGCCCTGGGTGTGCTCGACAGCTTCCTGGACAGGCGCGGACGCGACTACCGGCGGGAAATGTCGAGCCCGGTCACCGCCTTCGAGGCCAGCTCGCGCCTCTCGCCGCACATCGCCTGGGGGACGGTCTCCCTGCGGCAGGTCGCCCAGGCCACCTGGGCGCGCCAGCGGGAACTGCGAGCCTCGGCGGGGCCGGACGCGGCGCGCTGGCGGGGATCCCTGGCCTCGTTCTCCGGTCGCCAGCACTGGCACTGCCACTTCATGCAGAAGCTGGAGGACGAGCCGCGGATCGAGTTCGAGAACCTCCACCGGGCCTATGACGAGATCCGCCCCGATGTCGCGGACCCGGATCGTCTCGAAGCGTGGCGAGAAGGCCGGACCGGCTATCCCTTCCTCGACGCCTGCATGCGGGCTCTGGACGCCCACGGCTGGCTGAACTTCCGCATGCGCGCCATGCTGGTGTCATTCGCGAGCTATCACCTGTGGCTCCCCTGGCGGGAAAGCGGTCTGCACCTGGCCCGCAGGTTTGTGGACTACGAGCCCGGCATCCACTGGCCGCAGGTTCAGATGCAGTCGGGAACGACGGGGATCAACACGATCCGGATCTACAATCCGGTCAAGCAGGGCCATGACCAGGACCCGGAAGGCCGGTTCGTGCGGACCTGGGTTCCGGAACTGGCCGGGGTTCCGGACGTCTTCCTCCAGGAGCCCTGGCGCTGGGACGGGGCCGCCAGCCTCGCCTATCCCCCTCCCGTCGTGGACAATGCGGCCGCCATGCGGTCGGCGCGGGAAACCCTCCACGCCCTGAGGCGCGGGGGCGAACACCGGGAAGCCGCCCGGGCGATCGTCGAGCGGCACGCCAGCCGAAGGTCTGGCCCGGCCGGGACCCCGTCGCGGCGGCGGAACCGAACGCCTGGTCCCGAAGCCGCGCAACTCTCCCTCGACTTCGGCGCCTCACCCGGGCCGGCGACCTCCGGCGGATGATGAGAACAAGGTTGGGAATGACGGCGTTCGCCGGTATCTCCCGACGTCAGGATGCGGTTTTCTCCCGCCTGCGACGGGGCTCGCGGCCCGGGGGGGACTTGCCGGGAGGATCGAGGACATGAGGGCGACCCGCCTGGATGAACGCCTTGCGCACGCGGCGTCCCGAACGCGAGGGCAGGACGCGGCCGCCCGGCGGGATGGGACCCAGGTCGCCATCCGACGCTTCCTGCCCGCACTGGCGGCCGTCCTGGCCGCGTCCGGCCCCGCCCTGGCGCAATCCGCCGCGCCGTCGGGGTCTCCGGGCGACGCCGTCACGGTCAAGGGCTCGGTCCGGGTCCGCTACGAGGCCCTTGATGGCCAGTTCCGCCCGGGCCTTGCGCCGCGGGACGACATCTGGAGCGTCAGGTCCACCCTGTTTGCGGAATGGAACCCGGGTCCGTTCCGGATCGCCGGAGAGGTCTATGACAGCCGCGCCTATGGCTCAGGGCCGGGCGGCGTACTGACCACTGGTGAGGTCAACACCTTCGAGCCCGTGCAGCTCTACGTGGCGGCGGACATCGACCGGCCCCTGGGCGAGCGCTCCCGGCTGTCGCTGCAGGCCGGGCGGTTCACCCTGAACCTGGGGTCCCGCCGGCTGGTCGCCGCCGACGACTACCGCAACACGACCAACGGATACACCGGGGTCCGGGCGGACCTGCGGCTCGCCGATCGCACGAACGTCACGGCCTTCTACACACTGCCCCAGCAGCGTCGCCCGGAAGACCCCGGGGATCTGAAGGACAACCGGTTCAAGCTGGACCGCGAGGATGGCTCCCAGCGGATCTATGGCGGCTATCTGAGCCGGCCCCTCCCCGGCGGCGGCCTGGCCGAGGCGGGCTATGTCCGGTTCCGTGAGGCGGATCGACCGGGCAGGCCCACGCGGGATCGGGACCTGCACTCCGTCTCCGCGCGCGTGATCACCGATCCGAAGGCGGGCCGCTTCGACTACGAGTTGGAAGTGATCCGGCAGACGGGGCGGGTCCGCGCGGGGCTGCAGGCGAATGCGCCTGTCCTGGACGTCAGCGCCGGGTTCCTCCACGCGGATGCGGGCTATACCTTCGCGCGTCCCTGGCGGCCGAGGCTTTCAGTGGAATACGACCGCGCCTCCGGCGAGGATCCGGGGGGACGCTATACGCGCTTCGACACCCTGTTCGGCATGCGACGGGCCGACCTGGCCCCCTCCGGCATCTACGCCGCCCTTGGCCGGACCAACCTGGAGACCCTGGGCGTCCGCCTCGAGGCGACCCCCTCCCGGAGGCTTGACGTCTTCGCCAGCGGCCGGGCGCTCTGGGCGGACAGCGCCCGGGACAGCTTCTCGACCACGGGGGTCCGGGACCCCTCCGGCGCCTCGGGACGGTTCGCGGGGTACCAGGTCGAGGGCCGGGCCCGATACTGGATCCGTCCCGAAACCCTGAGGGCGGAGCTGAATGCAGCGGTCCTGAAGAAGGAGGGCCTGCTGGCCTGGGCGCCGAACACCAACCCCTCTGGCGACACCCGCTATGTCTCCCTGGCCCTCACGGCCAGCTTCTGATCCGGCGGATCCGGCGCCTGTCTCCATCGGCAGGTCCGGATGACGAATCCGCACCCTCAATTCCGCTGGGTCCGCGCCGCCCTCTGGTCCATCATGCACGGCGGGGAAGTTGCTTCGGAGAGTCCTGTCCATGCCGCCAACTGAGATCGCCACCGTCGCGGGACGCCTGACCCTGCGCCGCCCCGATGACTGGCACGTCCACCTGCGCGACGACGCCATGCTGGCCTCGGTGGTGAACCATACGGCGCGTCAGTTCGCCCGGGCCATCGTCATGCCCAACCTCAAGCCGCCGGTGACGACGGCGGCCGCCGCACGGGCCTACCGCGAGCGCATCCTGGCGGCAGTGGACCCCGGCCTCGGCTTCACGCCCCTGATGACCTGCTACCTTACCGACGGCCTGGACCCCGGCGAGGTGGAGCGGGGCTTCGCCGAGGGCGTCTTCACCGCCTGCAAGCTCTATCCGGCCCACGCCACTACCAATTCCGCGGCAGGCGTGACGGACGTGCGCCACATCCGAGGGGTGCTGGAGGCCATGCAGAGGATCGGCATGCCCCTGCTGATCCACGGCGAGGTCACGGACCACGAGGTCGACATCTTCGACCGGGAGGCGGTCTTCATCGAGCGGGTGCTGAAGGGCCTGATCGCCGACTTCCCTGGCCTGAAGGTGGTGTTCGAACATATCACCACGGCGGACGCCGTCGCCTTCGTTGAGTCCGTCGGCCCCCTTATCGCCGCGACCATCACCCCGCATCACCTGGCCATCAACCGCAACGCCATGTTCGAGGGCGGGATCCGGCCGCACTTCTACTGCCTGCCGGTGGCCAAGCGCGAACCGCACAGGCTTGCCCTGCGGCGGGCGGCGACCTCCGGATCGGCCAAGTTCTTCCTGGGCACGGACTCCGCCCCGCACCCCGTGGGCGACAAGGAATCCTCCTGCGGCTGCGCGGGCATCTACAACGCCCCCTTCGCCCTGGAGAGCTATGCGACCGTCTTCGAGGAAGAGGGCGCCCTCGACCGTCTGGAAGCCTTCGCCTCCGAGAACGGTCCTCGCTTCTACGGCCTGCCCCTGAACGAAGGCTCGGTCGTCCTCGAGCGCCGCGCGACCCCGGTCCCGGAAAAGCTGTCGCTGGCCGCCGCCGACCTCGTCCCCTTCCACGCCGGGGAAGTGCTGGGCTGGACCTTCGCCGGGGCGGCCTGAACGGCCCCCTTCCTGACGCCCTTCCGTCACGAAACCGCCTCAGCCTGACGTCCTTATGTCCTTCCAGGCGGCCCGAACCGGGCCCCCGACTCTGTCGCTTCTGTATCCTGAACCTGATTTCCAGCCCTTGAAGGGCGGTCTTCCCGCGATCGGCGTGACCGCTCCCAGAAAAAGGATTCCGCCGTGGGACTTTCCTTATCTTTCATCGCAATCCGGGGGCCGGACGCCCTGGCGGCCCTCGGCCTCGAGGCCTCAGGCGAACCGTTCCGAGGGGAACCCCTTCCCCCACCAGAGGGATTCGTGGCCTTTGACCTGGGGGGCTGGCGTTTCCTCATGTCGGAGGATCACCGGTTCGCCAGCCGCGAACGGGTCGCCGCCGCCGCTGAGGGCGGAAGCGCCATCGGGGTCTATCTGGAGGAACACGTCATGGTCAGCGGCGCCTTCGGCGCCGAGGAGGGCCGTCTTGTCTGGTCCGTTCAGCACGACCCGGAGCAAGGCCTCGAGCACCTCGATGTGTGGGGCGAGCCCCCCGCCGCCCTAGAGGGCATCCGGGACCGGCTGCTGGCGGAACTGCGGACCCTGGAGGACACGGACACCCTCTTCAACGCCCCGGTCGACCTCGCTGCGATCATTTGCGGCTTCGACCCCAACGCCTTCTCGGACGAGGTCGAAATGACGGGCCTGAAGGTCGTCCGAAAAGACCTGATGAGACTGCGGGATCCGGTTCTGGCCGCCGACCTTCGCGACCCCGGAGCCACACCGCCCGCAGGCGATCCCCCCCGGCCAGGTTTCCTGGCGCGACTGTTCGGCAGACGCTGACGGAACAGCCGGACCCGCACAAAATTGTTCTGTTTTTGTTCCTTCCTTCAGGCTCGTCGGGGTTAGTGTCCAGTCTCACAGTCAGGAGATGTGGAT
>JBJTFE010000142.1:0-7162 GCA_046093265.1 Phenylobacterium sp.
CTGTAGAGAAGATTTCCATCATAGAGGTCGATGGATACGAAACCGGCCTCATCAATGACCCGATGAACGTCAATCACGTCACGGATCGCTCGAATGACGTCGATCAGGGGCGCTTGCCGCATCCGCTGGGACTGCCTCAGAGGCGACGCGTCGCACCAGGGGAAGACGAGGATGGGTCCCCGATCGCCCTCCAGGACCTGGATCAGCGGGATCAGGGCCGGGTGCTGCACCCGCGCGTGCAAGGTCATGGCCCGACGCTGGCTCGCTACACCCATTTCATGGACTGCGAACTTGACGAAGTAGCGGCTTCCATCGCGCTCGAAACCGGCTGCGCGACACCCGAATTCCCCATCACCCAGGTCGACGAAGACTTTGCCCTCAGCCGTCAAGAAACGCCTGACATCTCCGCGGATGGCGTCAAGCGGCAGCGGAGGCGGGCGGTCGGACACGCTCTGGTAACCCCTTGGCAGCGCGTCCCGCACGGGCAGGCGACTCCGCACGCCCTGAGGACCGAAAGCCGCTTGCGAAGCCTCCGGACGCCCTGGCCGGTTAGTGCTGGCTCTCGGGAAGCCGGACCACCAGGCCGTCGAGGACGTCGTTCACCTTGATCTGGCAGGACAGGCGGCTGTTGGGCTCCACGCCCTCGGCGAAGTCCAGCATGGACTCTTCCATGGCCGTCTTTTCACCAGTCTTGGCCAGCCAGGCCTCGTCCACATAGACGTGGCAGGTGGCGCAGGCGCAGGCGCCGCCGCAGTCGGCGTCGATGCCGGGCACGCTGTTCTTTACGGCGACTTCCATGACCGACAGGCCGGTCTTGCCGTCGTGAACGTGCTCGGTCCCGTCGTGCTGGATGAAGGTGATCTTGGCCATCTGGTCTTTCCTCGCCTCGCCGGCTTACGCCGCAGCGACCTCTTTCATGGAAATCGAAGGGTCCGCAAGTCTCTGTTTGTCCACCGGCCTGCGGGAGCCGATGAGCTGCCGGCCCATCATGAATTCGGGCGGCGAATTGATCGCCTCGACCGCCTGCACCTGGTCGCCCTTGAGATGGAAGATCGCAAAGCGTCCCGAGGCCGGGTCGCCGCGCACCAGGGTCTGGTCGGAATCGAAGTTGTAGCCGGCGATCTGCAGCTTGATGTCGTACTGGTCGGACCACTGCCAGGGCGTCTCGCCGGCCGGCGCCGGACGGCCGGTGATGGCGCAGGCCGCCTGCTTGGCCTGCTCCAGCGCGTTGGGCACGCTCTCCATCCGGAAGTCGCGGCCATAGATGGGCATCGGCCTGAGGGTCACGTCGCCGATGGCGAAGATGGAGGGGTCGGAGGTGCGGGCCTCGAGGTCGACGACCACGCCGCGGTTGACCGTGAGCCCGGCTTCCTGAGCCAGTTCCTGGTTCGGGACGGCGCCCACGCCCACAAGGGCGAGGTCGCAGTCGATCACCCGGCCGTCCGCCAGTTCGACGCCGGTGACCTTGCCGTCCTCGCCGCGGAACCCTATGACCGAGGCGCCGGTCAGGAAACGCACCCCGTGGCCTTCATGCAGGGTACGGAAGAAGGTGGAGAGCACCTCGCCGGCCACCCGGGCCAGGATGCGGGGTTCGCGTTCCAGGACGACCGCGTTGGCGCCGAGGGCCCGGGCCGAGGCGGCCGCTTCCAGGCCGATATAGCCGCCGCCGACCACCGCCAGGGTCCGGCCCGGCCGGATCGCCGCCTTCAGGGTCTCGGCGTCGGCCGCCGTGCGCAGTTCGAGGATCCCCTCAAGGTCGGCGCCGGGGATGGGCAGGCGGATGGGCCGGGCGCCGGTGGCCAGGACCAGGATGTCATAGGCCAGTTCCGAACCGTCCGAGAGGACCAGCGCCTTGCGCGCGCGGTCGATCCGCTCGGCGCGAACCGAGGGCCGGAAGTCGATGTTGTTCCCGGCGTAGAAATCCAGGGGTTTGAGGGCCAGGGACTCGGCGTCCGCCTCGCCCTTGAGCCAGGCCTTGGACAGGGGGGGCCTCTGATAGGGCGGAATCGGCTCCTCGCCGACCAGGGTCACCGGCCCGGCGTGCCCATACTGGCGCAGAAGCGCCGCGAGGGTTCCGCCGGCGTGTCCGGCGCCGACGATCACGACATGGGCGTCTGGCGAGGTCATGCGCTCCAGATGCAGAAAAGTGACGCGACCGTCAACTTACGGGATTCGCCGGATGCGCCGGGAGCCTGAGCCCGTCAGACCAGCCGCTCCGCCATCATCTTCTTCACCTCGGAGATCGCCTTGGCGGGGTTCAGACCCTTGGGGCAGACCTGGGCGCAGTTCATGATGGTGTGGCAGCGGTAGAGCTTGAAGGGATCCTCAAGGGCGTCCAGCCGCTCACCGGTCGCCTCGTCGCGGCTGTCCACCAGCCAGCGATAGGCGTGCAGGAGGGGGGCCGGGCCAAGAAACCGGTCTCCGTTCCACCAGTAATTGGGGCACGACGTGGAGCAGCAGGCGCAGAGGATGCACTCGTAGAGGCCGTCCAGCTTCTCGCGGTCCTGCGGGCTCTGGACCCATTCGGTCTCCGGCTCCGGCGTCGTGGTGTGAAGCCAGGGCTCGATGGAGGCGTACTGGGCGTAGAAGTGCGTCAGGTCCGGCACCAGGTCCTTGACCACAGGCATGTGCGGCAGGGGGCTGATCTGGCAGGCCGAGCCGGAGACTTCGTCATGGCCGTGGGTGCAGGCCAAGGTGTTGCGCCCGCCGATGTTCATGGCGCAGGAGCCGCACACGCCTTCGCGGCAGGAACGCCGGAAGGTCAGGGTGGGGTCCATGGTGTTCTTGATGTGGATCAGGACGTCCAGAACCATCGGGCCACAGGCCTCGACGTCGACCTCGTAGGTGTCCCAGCGCGGATTGCCGGTCCCCTCGGGGTCATAACGATAGATCCGGAAGGTCTTGACCTTCTTGGCCCCGGCGGGCGCCGGATGGTGGCGGCCCTTCTGGACACGGGAGTTCTTCGGCAGGGCGAGTTCGACCATCTGGCGTGCTTTCCTCGGATTCCGTCTGCGTCCGCGACCCTAGTAGACCCGCGCCTTGGGCGGGATCGGCGCGATATCGTTGGTCATGGTGTAGTCATGCACCGGGCGGTAATCGATCACCACCTTGCCGGTGACGTCGTCCATCCAGGTCAGGGTGTGCTTCATCCAGTTGGAGTCATCCCGGTCGGGATGGTCCTCGTGAGCGTGCGCGCCCCGGCTCTCGGTGCGGTTGGCGGCGCCGGCGACGGTGACCACCGCCTGGACCACCAGGTTCTCGAACTCGAGGGTCTCGACCAGGTCGGTGTTCCAGATCAGGCCGCGGTCGGACACCTTGATGTCCTTGCGCTTGTCCTGCACCGCCTGCAGGCGGTTCACGCCCGAAGCCAGGCTGTCCGAGGTGCGGAAGACGGCGGCGTCCTCCTGCATGGCCTGCTGCATCTCAAGCCGGAGAGCGGCGGTGGGGGTCGAGCCATCCGCGTGCCGCAAGCGGTCGAAGCGGGCCAGGTGGGTCTCGGTCATCGACGGCTTCAGCTCGGGCTGGGAGGCGCCGGGCTTCAGGCTGTCGGCGGCGCGCAGGGCGGCGGACCGGCCGAACACCACCAGGTCGATCAGGCTGTTGGATCCCAGGCGGTTGGCGCCGTGCACCGAGACGCAGGCCGCCTCGCCGACGGACATCAGGCCCGGCACCACACGGTCGGGATCATCGCCCACCCGGGTGACCACCTCGGAATAGAAGTTCGTGGGGATGCCGCCCATGTTGTAGTGCACCGTCGGCAGGACCGGGATGGGCTCCTTGGTCACGTCGACGCCGGCGAAGATGCGGGCGCTCTCGGAAATGCCCGGCAGGCGCTCGGCCAGGACCTTGGGGTCGAGGTGGTCGAGGTGCAGATGGATGTGGTCCTTGTTCGGCCCCACGCCCCGGCCTTCACGGATCTCGATGGTCATGGCGCGGCTGACCATGTCGCGGGGGGCGAGGTCCTTCACGGTCGGCGCATAGCGCTCCATGAAACGCTCGCCTTCGGAATTGGTCAGGTAGCCGCCCTCGCCCCGGGCGCCTTCGGTGATCAGGCAGCCGGCGCCGTAGATGCCAGTGGGGTGGAACTGGACGAATTCCATGTCCTGCAGGGGCAGGCCGGCCCGCAGGGTCATTCCGCCGCCGTCGCCGGTGCAGGTGTGGGCGCTGGTGGCCGAGAAGTAGGCCCGGCCGTAGCCGCCGGTGGCCAGGATGACCATCTGGCCCTGGAACCGGTGCAGGGTACCGTCGTCCAGCTTCCAGGCGGTCACGCCCCGGCAGACGCCCTCGTCCATGATCAGGTCGAGGGCGAAGTACTCGATGAAGAACTGCGTATCATGGGCCAGGGACTGGCCGTACATGGTGTGCAGCATGGCGTGGCCGGTGCGGTCCGCCGCGGCGCAGGTGCGCTGGATCGGGGCCTCGCCGAAATTCCGGGTCATGCCGCCGAATGCGCGCTGGTAGATCTTGCCGTCCGGGGTCCGCGAGAAGGGCACGCCCCAGTGCTCCAGCTCGTAGACCGCCGCCGGAGCGTTCCGGCAGAGGTACTCGATGGCGTCCTGGTCGCCCAGCCAGTCCGACCCCTTGACGGTGTCGTACATGTGCCAGCGCCAGTCGTCCTCGCCCATGTTGCCGAGGCTGGCCGAGATGCCGCCCTGGGCGGCCACGGTGTGCGAGCGCGTCGGGAAGACCTTGCTGATGCAGGCCGTCTTCAGGCCGGCCTGGGCGCAGCCCAGCGCCGCCCGGAGGCCCGAGCCCCCGGCGCCGACGACGACGACGTCGAACTTGTGATCAGTGAATTCGTATGCGGCCATGACGTCAGAGAGCGCCCCCGAGCGCGACCTTGAGGATGGAGAAGACCGCCAGCGCGGTGGCGAGTACGGCGACGAAGAGGTTCAGGACCAGCAGGGCCGAGCGGCCCGCGATCTTGTGCAGATAGTCCTCGATGATCACCCGGGCGCCGGCGTGCATGTGCCAGCCGGACACCGCGAGGACCAGGATGACCAGAACGGCGTTGATCGGATGACCCAGGAAGGCGATCGCGCCGTCATATCCGGTGCTGGAGATCACCAGGGCGGCGTAGACCATCCAGAGGGTCAGGGGGATGAGGGCGATGGCGCTGACCCGCTCGGCCACCCAGTGGGCGCCGCCATGACCGGCCGCGCCGCTGCCGCGGGCCCGCGAAAGAGGGGTTCTGAAGTCCGTCATCACAGGCCTCCGGATCCGAGGCCGATGGCCCAGACCACAACGGTGGCGACCACGGAGAATGCAATGGCCATGACGCCGGACCGGTAGGCGCTGGTCACCGAGAGGCCCAGGCCAGCGTCCCAGAACAGATGCCGGACGCCGTTGGCGAGGTGGTAGAAGAGCGAAAGCGTCAGGCCGACCAGGACCAGTCGCCCGAGCGGCGAGGCCATGAGATCCAGGAAGCCCTGGTAGACGTCGGGACCTGCGCCCAGGGCCAGGGCCCAGGCGGTCACGATCAGCGCGCCCCCGTACAGCGCCATCCCCGTGACGCGGTGCAGGATGGAAGTCAGCATGGTCAGGTGCCAGCGCCACACCTGCAGGTGCGGCGACAGGGGTCGTTCTCGAACGGGTGCGGTCATAGGCGTGTCCTGGCAGACCCCGGCGGACGCCCCCGCGCCCCGGGCCGGCTGCTTGCATTTAAGCTTACGGGACCGAGTGTCAACGAAGGCTTTTCAAACTGATAGGGCGCCGTAGCGGAAGCTCAGGACCGGTCTGCAAGCCAGTCTGCAGACCGCATCTCCTGCAGTCGTGAGGCCGTGCGCTCAAACTCGAAAGCCCCGTCCCCGGCGGGATAGAGCCGCACAGGTTCCGCCTCGGCCAGGACGATCAGGCGGGTCCTCGCCTCGTAGAGGGCGTCGATCAGGGTGACGAACCGCCGGGCCGCCTCGCGCCGGTCCGGCGTCAGGCGCGGAAGGTCCTCAAGGAAGACCGTGTGGAAACGTTCGGCCAGGGCCAGGTAGTCGTTGGGACCCAGGGCCGCGTCGCACAGCCTGGAGAACCCGGCCCGGACCAGCCCGCCGGCGGCGGCGGGGAAGTCGAGCCGGCGCCCCATGACCTCCATCGATTCTCCCTCGGCGGCTTCCGTCCCCAGCATGTCCCGCCACAGGGCGCCGAAGGTGCGGCGGTTGTCCGGGTCGATGGGCGAGAACCAGGTCCCCGCCGCCCTGAGACGGTCCAGGCGGTAGTCGTGGGGGCCGGTCACTGAGACCACCTCGACCCGCGACTTCAGGAGTTCGATGAAGGGCAGGAAAAGCTGCCGGTTGATCCCATCCCGATAGAGGTCATCCGGCCGCCGGTTGGAGGTGGCGGCCAGGGTCACGCCCCGCGCGAAGAGGGCCTCGAAAAGCCGGCCCAGGATCATGGCGTCGGCGATGTCCGTGACCTGGAACTCGTCAAAGCAGATCAGGCTCGCCCCGCGCGCGACAAGATCCGCCACGGGCGGGACAGGGTCGTCCCCCCGGGTCTGACCGAACTGCGCCCGGCGCGCGGCCGCGTCGCCCGAGCGCCAGGCCCCGATGAGCTCGTGGACCTCGCGCATGAAGACATGGAAATGGGTGCGGCGCTTCCGCGCGACGGGAACGGTCTCGAAGAACAGGTCCATCAGCATGGACTTGCCCCGCCCCACCGGCCCCCAGAGATAGACGCCGCAGGCCGCAGCGGGCCGCCGCCGCAACAGGCGCGCCGGCGGTCCGGGACTCCCGGCCGCGAGATCAGCCTCCAGCCGCACCAGGCTGGTGAGGCCCGCAGCCTGAGCGGGGTCCGGGCGGAGTCGCCCGTCGCGGACGCGTTCCTCGTAGGCGGTCTGAAGGGCCGAAGACATTCGCCTCGCCTAGAGCCTCTGCGGCCCGGAGGAAACCCACCAGACACGAAAATGGAGGCCCGGTCGCCAGCCCGGGCCGTGGCGCGCCTCAGGGAACCGGAGAATTGCAGAGCCAGGCCGGTCGTGGTGCAGCGCCGGATCTTCGGGGACGGGGAGTGGACCATGCAGATCGTCGACCACAGGCTGAAGCCCGGCTGGTACAAGGCCTCGCCCCATCATGGCGGCGCGCTGGAGGCGCCGAGCCTGCTGGTCATGCACTTCACGGTGAGCGGGGCGGGGGCGAAGGGCGTCGCCGATTACTTCGTCTCACCGACCGCC
>JBJTFE010000143.1:0-3289 GCA_046093265.1 Phenylobacterium sp.
CCCCACTTCAACTCAAAATGCGACTAGAAACCCTCACAACCCCAACACCGCCTTCGCCATGATGTTCCGCTGGATCTCATTGGTCCCCGCATAGATCGAGCCGGCGCGGTCGTTGAAGTACTTGGGCGCCGCAATCCACCCATGGGGCGGGCCGGCGAGGAAGCCGTCGGCGGGGGGCGTGAAGCCCGGGGTCGGGCCGCCGAGGGCGCCGCCGTGCGGCTGCCAGGGGGCGGCGTAGACGCCGGCGGCCTCTACCGACAGTTCGGTCAGGCGCTGGCTCATCTCGGTGGACACCGTCTTCATCAGCGAGCTTTCGGCGCCCGGCGCCTCGCCGTTGGACAGGCGGGACATGACCCTCAGCTCGATGGCCTCCAGGGCGGCGATGTCGATTGCGGCCTGGGCCAGGCGCGCGGCGTAGCCCGGCTGGTCGACCAGGCGCCGGCCGTCCTCGTCCGGCGTGCGGGCGATGGCGGCGAGGCGCTCCAGCCGCACGCCCAGGCCCGGCGCCGCGGCCGAACCGCCGCGCTCGAACTGCATCAGGTACTTGGCCACCGTCCAGCCCTCGCCCGCCCGGCCCACCACATTGGCCCTGGGCACGCGCACATGGGTGAAGAAGACGTCATTCTGGATGTGCTCGCCCGAGAGCATGAGGATGGGCTTCACCTCCACCCCGGGCGTGGTCATGTCGATGAGCAGGAAGGTGATGCCCTGCTGGGGGATGGCCTCGCGGCTCGTGCGGACGAGGCAGAAGATCCAGTTCGCCTCGTGGGCGTGGGTGGTCCACAGCTTGTGGCCGTTGCAGACGAAGTCGTCCCCGTCCTCCACCGCGCTCATCTGCAGGGAGGCGAGGTCGGAGCCGGAGCCGGGCTCGGAATAGCCCTGGCACCAGAAGTGCTCGCCCGACAGCATGCGGGGCAGGAAGTGGTCCTGCTGGGCCTTCGTCCCGTGGCCGATCAGCACCGGGCCGCACATGCCTATGCCCATGGGCGAGACGGGCGGGGCGCCGGCCAGGGCCGACTCCCGCGCCCAGATGTAGCGCTGCACCACCGACCAGCCCGCGCCGCCGAATTCGCGCGGCCAGGCCGGGGCGGCCCAGCCGCGGGCGTGCAGCTTGGTCTGCCAGGCCATGCCCGTGGCGTGGTCGGCGTAGACGCTGGTCATGGCCCGCCCGCGGGCGCGCAGGTCCGGCGTCAGCTCCGCATCGAGGAAGGCCAGGACCTCGTCCCGGAAGGCGCGGTCGGCGTCACTCCAGGCGAGGTCCATGGGGGCCCTAGACCCGCTCGACGATGATGGCCGGGGCCATGCCGCCGGCGGCGCACATGGTGACCAGGCCGCGCTTGAGGTCGCGGCGCTCCAGCTCGTCGAGGATGGTGCCGATCAGGATCGAGCCCGTGGCGCCGATCGGATGGCCGAGGGCCATGGCGCCGCCGTTCACATTGACCTTGTCGCGGTCGAGCCTGAGGTCGCGGATGAACTTCTCGGCGACGACGGCGAAGGCCTCGTTGATCTCCCACAGGTCGATGTCGTCCGGGGTCAGGCCGGCCTTCTTCAGCACCTTGTGCGCCGCCGGGACCGGGGCGTTGAGCATCAGGGTCGGGCTGTCGCCGATGTTGGCCATGGCCACCACGCGGGCGCGGGGCTTCAGGCCGTTTTTGCGGGCGTAGTCGGGCGAGGCCAGCAGGACGGCGGCGGCGCCGTCGACCACCCCCGACGAGGTGCCGGCATGGTGGACGTGGGTGATCTTCAGGTCCCGATGGACCCGCTGGATCAGGCCGGCCAGGGTGGTTCCGTCCTTGTCCATCGGCACGTTGGCCATGGCCTCGAAGGAGGGCTTCAGGGAGGCCAGGCCCTCGCGGGTGGTCTCGGGGCGGGGGAACTCCTCGTGGTCGAGGGCGACAGAGCCGTCCTCGTTCAGCACCGGCACCAGGGAGCGGCCGAAGCGGCCTTCCTTGATCGCCTGGGCGGCGCGCTGCTGGCTGACATAGGCCAGCTCGTCCAGGGCCTCGCGCGGGATGTTCTCCAGCGTGGCGATGGCGTCGGCGCAGACGCCCTGGTGCGACTGCGGGTGCAGCTTGCGCAGGGCCGGGTTGCCGGCGTCCATCAGGGCCGGGCCGTCGAAGAAGGCGGCGGCCTGCGGGGCGCTGGAGGCGGTGTAGGACATCATCTCCGTGCCGCCGGCGATGATCAGGTCCTCCATGCCCGACATGATCTGGGCGGCGGCCAGGTTCACCGTGGTGATGCCCGAGCCGCAGAAGCGGTCGAGGGTCATGCCGCTGGCGCGGACGTCGAAGCCGGCGGCCAGGGCGGCCATGCGGCCCAGGTCATTGCCCTGCTTGCCGCGCTGGGAGGAGGTGCCCCAGATCACGTCGTCGACCTCGGCGGTCTTGATGTCGTTGCGCTGGGCGATGCCCTTCAGGACGGTGGCCGCCAGGTGCTGGGGGTGGAAGTCGGCCAGGGCGCCCTTGCCCACCTTGCCGATGCCCCGCGGCGTGCGCGCCGCGTCGATGATCCAGGCCTCACCCATCTTGCGTCTCCCGTTCCTTTGCGCCGCCCCGCGGCGATGAGCGCGCATCTTGACCGCCGGACCCTGCGTCAGGGAAGCCCCTTTCGACGGGATTGCCAGTCGCCCCGGGGGCGCTAGAACAGTCGCCATGACCGAAGCGACATCCCCAGACACCCGTAGCGACACCCCGCCCGACCGCCTCTGCGTCGACCCCGACAGCCCCTGGCATGACGCCGCCGCCCTCGCCCGCGGCGTGGGCGTGCGCTTCAAGGGCGTCGAGAAGACCAATGTCGAGGAGTACTGCATCTCCGAGGGCTGGGTCCGCCTGGCCGTCGGCAAGACGGTGGACCGCCACGGCAAGGCGATGACCATGAAGCTCCAGGGCCCCGTCGAGGCCTGGTTCGAGAGCTGACGCGGTGGAGACCGGGGCCTCCGATCCCACCCGCCGCAGGCTGGTCGCCGGGGCGGCGGCGGGGTCCCTCCTCGTCGGCGGCGCCCGGGCCGCGCCCGACCTGATCTCCATCCCCACCGACCTCGAGACCTGGGTCGCCATCGGCGGCAAGGCCTCCGGCGGACCCGGCGATGCGGACTCCGGCGCCTGGATGGAGAGCCGGCTCAGGCGGTTCGGCTACCGCACCCGAAGACAGGCCTTCCAGGCGCCGGTCTTCGACGCCCGCACCGCCGCCCTGACCCTGGGGAACACCCGGGTCGAGGGCCTTGCCCAGGCCCCCGCGCGGGTCACGGGACCCGGGGGGGTCTCCGGGCCCCTGACCCTGGGGACACCCC
>JBJTFE010000144.1:0-15531 GCA_046093265.1 Phenylobacterium sp.
TCGCCGCCGAGGTCGTTCACCGCCCCCGGCGTGCGCGCGACGTGTATCCCGCACTCGGTCTTTTCGGAACCCGCCCAGCGACCTGCGCGAACGTCCTGTCCCGCCTCCACCGGCTGGGTGCAGGGCCAGCATCCGACGGAGGGATAGCCATGCTCGACCAGGGGATGGGGTGGCAGGTCATGACGGTCCATATAGGCGTCGAGAGCCGCCTTGTCCCAGTTGGCCAGGGGATTGAACTTGATGCGCCCGTCGGCGCGCTCCACCACCGGCAGGGCCAGCCGGTCGCCGCCATGGAAGCGCTTGCGACCGGTGATCCAGGCCTCGAAGCCTTCCAGTCCCCGGTCCAGGGGCAGGACCTTGCGGACCTCGCAGCAGCCGTCAGTGCTCGTGCGCCAAAGGTCCCCCTTGGGATCGGCTGTCGCCAGATCGGCGAAGGCCGGCCTGAGGTCCCGCACGCCGGTCAGGCCGAGTCGCCCCGCCAGGTTGCGTCTGTAGTCGAGGGTCTGGGCGAAGAGCATGCCCGTGTCCAGGAAGAGGACCGGCAGGTCCGGGCGAACCTGCGCCGTCATGTGGAGGAGCACGGCGGACTCGGCGCCGAAGGACGAGACCAGGGCGAGGGTCTGCGGGAACAATTCGATCGCCCGGGCCAGGACGGCTTCGGGTTCGGCGCGCCTCAGGTCGGCATTGAGCCGGCTCTCCAGATCCGGAAGTTCTGCGGGATCGTAGGCCATCTTACTCTCCCTGACGTTCGACGAAGGCCGGCGCCCGGGCGTCGGCGGCCCTCTGGTAGACATGGCTGTGCCGACCGGCAGCCTCCGCCCAGATCGCCGCGGTGGAGCCATCCGCGGGCACAAAGGCGTCGAAACCGCAGCGGACCATGAAGCCCGCCTGGTCCCTCAGCACGTCGCCCACGGCCCGAATTTCGCCATCAAAGCCCAGGCGGGTCCGCAGGAGGCGGGCGGCCGTGAACCCGCGCCCATCCCGGAACTTGGGAAAGTCGAGGGCCACGAGGTCGACGCCGGACAGGCGCCCCTCGAGGGTCTCGACCTCGTCCTCGGGCTCCAGACGCACCCCGAGGCGACCGGAGGGCCGCGCCACCAGGGACTCGCCCCCGGCGAGGTAGCGGGCGAGGCTGACGATGATGTCGCCGCCCGGGTCCGGCGCGTCGTCCTCGATCGTCACAAAGGCGTCCTCCACGTCCCGGAAGGCGGCGCCCGAGGCCCTAATGAGCTTCGGCATAGACGGCCTCCTTGAAGGGGGCGTCGCCGGTGCGGCGCAGGGTTTCCAGGAAGCGTTCGCCCTCCCGGCGTTCGCGCAGGTATGCGTCCACGATCGCCTCGACGGCGTCGGTCACCCGGTCGATGGGCAGGGCCGGCCCCAGCATCTTGCCGACGGCGGCGTCCTCGGCTCCGGAGCCGCCGAGGGTGAGCTGGTAGAACTCCTCGCCCTTCTTGTCGACGCCGAGGATGCCAATATGGCCCACATGGTGATGACCGCAGGCGTTGATGCAGCCTGAAATCTTGATCTTGAACTCACCGATGGCCTCAGCCCGTTCCGGCGCCTCGAACCGCCGGGCGATATCCTGAGCCACGCAGATGGCGCGCGCGTTGGCGAGGGCGCAGTAGTCGAGGCCCGGGCAGGCGATGATGTCGCTGATCAGGTTGATGTTGGGGGTCGCAAGACCCGCCGCATCGAGGCCCTTCCAGACGTCGTAGACATGCTCGAGCCGGACATGCGGCAGCACGAGGTTCTGCTCGTGGGTGGAGCGGATATCTCCCTGACCGAACCGTTCCGCCAGGTCCGCCACCAGGTCCATCTGGTCGGCGGAGATATCGCCGGGCGTCTCGCCGATCACCTTCAGGGAGATGTCGACAATGCCGTAGCCGGGCCGGATGTGGGCCTTGACGTTGTTGCGAACGAAGCGGGCGAAGGCCGGCTCGGCGGCGCGCCGGGCCTCGAAGTCACCCGTGGAAGGATCGGAGGAAAAGTCGGGGGTCGTGAAAGCGTCGCGGATTCGCTCGATCTCGGCGGCGGGCAGATCGCCCTCCGGTCCGATCTTCTCCCATTCGGCCTCGACCTCGCGGGCGAAGGCCTGGGCGCCCAGCGCCGCGACGAGGATCTTGATCCTCGCCTTGTAGATGTTGTCCCGCCGCCCATGGCGGTTATAGACGCGGAGAATGGCCTCCAGGTAGGAGAACAGCCGGTTCGACGGCAGGTAGGCCCGGATGGTGGGCCCGACATATGGGGTGCGGCCCATGCCGCCGCCGACGATCACCTCGAACCCGGTCTGCCCGTCACGCCCGCGCCGAAGCAGGAGGCCGATGTCATGGACCTTCGCCGCCGTGCGGTCGTGGGGCGAGGCGGTCACTGCGATCTTGAACTTGCGGGGCAGGAAGGAAAACTCCGGGTGCAGGCTGGACCATTGCCGGATCGCCTCACACCAGACCCGGGGGTCCTCCAGCTCGTCGGCCGCCGCCCCGGCGTAGGGGTCGGCGGTGACGTTTCGGATGCAGTTGCCGCTGGTCTGGATCGCGTGCAGGTCCACGGCGGCCAGGGCGTCCAGGATGTCGGGGGCGTCGGCCAGCTTCACCCAGTTGAACTGGATGTTGGTGCGCGTCGTGAAGTGCCCATACCCCCGGTCGAACCGCCGAGCGATATCCGCCAGGGCCCGCATCTGCAGAGGGCTGAGCGAGCCGTAAGGGACCGCCACCCGGAGCATGTAGGCGTGCAATTGCAGGTAGAGGCCATTCATCAACCGCAGGGGCTTGAACTGGTCCTCGGTGAGCTCGCCGGCGAGGCGTCGGCGCACCTGGTCCCGGAACTCTGCTGTGCGGTCGGCCAGAACCGCGCGGTCGATGGCGTCGTAGCGATACATTCGCCCTCCTACTTGCGCCGGATCAGGTTGACGCGGCCGGAAGACCGGGCGGCCCCGTGCGCCTGCCGCAGGGCCTCGACGGCGCCGCCCCCCTGGGCCTGCTTGCCATGCAATTCGTGATTGGTGGGGCCCAGGGCCCGGATGCGTTCCCGGTAGCTGACCGGCGCCCAGAAGCCGGCGCTGTCGACCAGATCGATCAGATAGGGATCAATGACCACGGTGGGCTGGGCGCGGGCGGCGGCCTCGGCCTCTCCCGAGCCCGCATCGTCTGCGAAGATCTCAGCGTCCGTGAGGCGCTCGACCCAGACGCCGTCCTTCCAGAACACGACTTCTCCGTCGCTGAGCCGGTTTGCGGTGAGCGCCTTCATGCCCGCTCCTCCCGCCGCTCGCAGTCGGGCGCCAGGCTGGCCAGGGCCGAGGACATGGCCTCCCCGACGACCAAGAGGGCGGGACCGGAGTCGGCCGCCGCCGCCTCGGCGAGTCCGTCCAGCCGGGTGGGGATGCGCCGCTCGTCGGGGCGGCTTGCCCGGAAGACCACCAGGGCCGGGGTCGAGGGAGCGCGGCCAGCGGCGATCAGCCGGGCGGCGATGCTTCCCGCGGTGCTGGCGCCCATGTAGATCACGACCGTGTGGTTGGCCCGGGCCAACGCCGGCCAGTCGAGGTCGGGTTCGCCCTCCCCCGCTGCATGGCCGGTGACGAAGGTGACCGCCTGGGCGGACCGGCGATGGGTCAGCGGCGCGCCGGCGCTCGCGCTGGCCGCCAGAGCGGCGGTGACCCCGGGAACGACCTCGCAGTCGATCCCGGCCGCCCGGCAGGCCTCAAGCTCCTCGCCGCCCCGTCCGAAGATAAAGGGATCGCCGCCCTTGAGGCGAACCACGTTCAAGCCCTCCGAGGCGAGTCCGACCAGCAGCCGGTTGATCTCATCCTGGGCGTAGGTGTGCCGCGACTTGCGCTTGGCCACAGAGATTCGGCGGGCCGAGGC
The DNA here is from genome assembly GCA_046093265.1 of Phenylobacterium sp. Classification (GTDB taxonomy): domain Bacteria; phylum Pseudomonadota; class Alphaproteobacteria; order Caulobacterales; family Caulobacteraceae; genus Phenylobacterium. The sequence continues at coordinate 3,858 of JBJTFE010000144.1, forward strand.
GGGGGCGAGGTCGAGGATGGCGTCCGGCACCAGCCCGTCATGCACCACCACTTCCGCCGCGCCCAGGACCCTGACCGCGCGCACGGTCAGGAGTTCCGGATCCCCGGGACCTGCGCCGGTGAGCCAGACCTTTCCAGGACTAGGCGCGGAGCGGGGCCGACCGGCCCCCCCGCCCTCGACAACGACAAGGTTCCGGCGCGGGGAAGTGGCATTGCGGCCCGTCATGCTGGAAAATCACCCCTGGAAACAGGACACAGGCCCGGATAGCACAAGGCCACCGCCAGCCGGAATGGCCAGGCGGACGGCGGAAGGCTTGCAAACTGACTGCACAGGCTTCAATTCGCAAGTCGAGGACTTCTGCCCCAACCTTCAGGAAATCTCGTGAAGCGCGCCCAAGACCGCCGACGGTTGCCTCCCCTCAACGCCTTGCGCGCCTTTGAGGTCGCCGCCCGGCATCTGAACTTCTCCCGCGCCGCCGACGAATTGTCCGTGACCCCCGGCGCCGTCTCTCAGCAGATCCAGAACCTGGAGGACTATGTCGGAGCGCCCCTGTTCCGTCGAACGCCGAAGGGGCTCCTCCTGACCGACGCGGCCCAGACCGCCCTGCCCGCCCTGCGCGAGGCCTTCGATGGTCTGGCGGAAGCCGCTTCGCTTCTGACCGCAGCCGTCGATGGCCGCCGCCTGACCTTGACCGCGGCGCCCTCCTTCGCCGCGAAATGGCTGGTTCCTCGCCTGGGGCGCTTTGAGGCCGCCCATCCGCAGGTGGACGTCTGGCTCTCCGCCGGCCTTGACCTTGTCGACCTGACGGCGGGGGAAGTGGATATCGCCCTGCGCTATGGCGCCGGTCGCTATCCAGGAATGGAGGTGCGCCGCCTGATCGGCGAGACGGTGATTCCCGTCCTCAGCCCGGAGTTGCACGCCGCAAACCCCCTGAACCGCCCGGAGGACCTTGCAGGCCACCTACTGCTGCACGATGGCTCGCCGGACCCGGATGACTCCTGCCCCGACTGGACCATGTGGCTGGCGGCGCGCGGGGTACGAGACGTGGACGGGGCGCGCGGACCGCGCTTCAACCAGTCAAGCCTGGTCATCGAGGCGGCGGTGAACGGGCGTGGCGTGGCGCTCGCCAAGCGAACCCTGGCCCAGGACGACCTTGACGCCGGTCGGCTGGTCGCCCCCCTGCAGATCGCCACGGCGGTGGATTTCGCCTATTACCTGGTCCACCCCAAGGCCAAGGGACGGTTGCCCCAGGTGAAGGCCTTCATCAACTGGATCACCGCCGAGGCCGAGGCCCACGAGGCGGCGCTCAGGGCCCTCGACAACGGCGCGGGCATCTAGCGGGCGAGCCAGTCGCGGATTTCCGCCCTCACCCGGATCAGCTCGTCAAGGACGGGGCCAGTGTCTTCGATCTCGCCCAGCTCCCAGGACTCACAGAAATCGCCCAGGTCGAGCGCGCCGACAGCGCGACTCGACGACTTGAGCGTGTGGATGACCTCCGCCGGCGCCACGCCCGCATCGCCCGCCAGGCCTTCCGCCCACCCCGTCGACTCCTCAAGGAATATCTCGAGGATCTCCTGCATGAGGCTCTGGTCGCCCGCAGCCAGACGATCCAAGGCCCCGAAATCGATGCGGCTGGCGGCCCCCGGCGAACTCATTCCGAACCCTCCCTTCCACGCCCTTGCGTTCGACGCGGTGTCCAGTATTTTCCGCGCCCTCGCCCCGGGGCCGCAAGGCGCCGCTCGGCTTGGGTGCATAGCTCAGTTGGTAGAGCAGCTGACTCTTAATCAGCGGGTCCAAGGTTCGAATCCTTGTGCACCCACCATATTCCCGCCGCAGCGCCGGCGATGGAAGGGTGGACAGGACAGGAGCAGAACCCGACGGGGGCCTCCAGTCCTTCTGAAGGCCTCAAGAAACACCTCCAGTTTTTCTGAACGCCACCCAAGGGCGGCTTGCTTGACCGCCTGTGGCGCCCTGTTAGGACAAACGCCCGCCCTGCGCGCAAGGAGCCCGCGATGTCCGACGCCCACCAGCACGCCGAAACCCTCGTCCTGCACGCCGGCTGGAGAGCCGATCCCACCACCGGCTCGGTGGCGGTGCCGATCCACCAGACCACGTCCTACCAGTTCCGCGACACCGGTCACGCCGCCTCGCTTTTCGCCCTGCAGGAGCTGGGCAACATCTACACCCGGATCATGAACCCCACGACGGATGTCCTGGAACAGCGCATTGCGGCGCTGGAAGGCGGCGTCGGCGCCCTGGCGGTGGCGTCGGGCCAGGCGGCCTCGGCCTTCGCGCTGCAGAACCTCGCCCGGGCCGGCGACAACGTGGTGTCCTCAACGGCGCTGTATGGCGGGACATGGAATCTCTTCGCCAACACCTTGAAGGACCAGGGCGTTGAGGTCCGCTTCGTCGACCCCGCCGATCCCGAGAACTTCCGGCGCGCCACGGACGACCGGACGCGGGCCTACTACGCCGAGACCCTGCCCAATCCCAAGCTCGAGGTCTTCCCGATCGCCGAGGTGGCGGCCATCGGTCGCGAGTTCGGCATTCCGCTAATCATGGACAATACGGCGGCGCCCCTGCTGGTGCGCCCCTTCGACCATGGCGCGGCGATCGTCGTCTATTCGGCGACCAAGTACCTGGGTGGGCACGGAACCTCGATCGGCGGCCTGATCGTCGACTCCGGGAAGTTCGACTGGGAGAGCCGTCCCGAGCGCCAGCCCCTGTTGAACACGCCGGACGCCTCCTACCACGGCGCGGTCTGGACGCAGGCGGTAAAGCCCCTCGGGCCCATCGCCTACATCCTGCGGGCGCGGGTGATCCTGCTGCGCGACCTCGGCGCCGCCTTGTCGCCGTTCAACGCCTTCCAGATCCTGCAGGGGATCGAGACCCTGGCCCTGCGCATGGAGCGCCACTGCGCCAACGCCACCGCGGTGGCCGACTGGCTGAGGGCCCGCAAGGGTGTCTCACGGGTGATCCACCCCTCCCAGCAGACAGGGGAGGCCCGGGCGCGTGCGGACCGGGTCATGAGGGGCGGCTATGGCGGGCTGGTCGGCTTCGAGCTGGAAGGCGGCGTCGACGCGGGAAGGAAATTCATCGACGGCCTGAAGCTGCTGTACCATGTCGCCAACATCGGCGACGCCCGCAGCCTGGCCATCCATCCGGCGTCCACCACCCATTCTCAGCTGACCGCCGAGGAACAGGGGGCGACGGGCGTGTCCCCCGGCTATGTCCGCCTGTCTATCGGCATCGAGCACGTGGACGACATCATCGCCGACCTGGACCAGGCGATCGCCGCGGCCCTGGGCTGAGCCCGGGACCGGGTCAGGGGGCGAGCAGCAATCTCGCCGCCTGAACGAGGTAGAAGGCGCCGATCCCGGTGACGATCCAACGGGTCCAGCGCCGGAAGCCGTCGTCAGTCATCCTGTCCAGGATCACCCCGCCCGCCCGCGTCCCCGCGAAGGACAGGGGAAGGGCAAGGGCCAGGACCCACGCAGACGGCATCCCCTCGCCGCCTGACCGGAACAAGGTCGCGCCATAGACAACCGTCTTGGCCAGATGGGCCAGGACCTGGGTCGCCGCCTTGGTTGCGACCACGGCGTGCCGGCTCATCGCCGTTCTGACGAAAAAGACGTCCAGCAGGGGCCCCGCGACCCCGGCCGTCAGGTTGAGGCCTGTCACGCTCAACCCCGCCAGGACTGCGTGTGCGGGCCGCTCTGCGTCGAGGCGGAGCCGATCCCCGGGAATCCAGGTCAGCAGGGGCGTCAGGCCAAGGCACAGGAAAAGCAGGGGTTTCGAGGGCGCGAAGGCCAGGACGAGAACCAGAGCCGAGGCGGCGACCGAGCCGATGGCGTATCCGCCGATGATCGACCAGCGGATGTGGCCTCTTTGCAGGAAGGCCCGGCCGCCATTCGCGGCCAGCTGGAGAATCCCGTGCGTCACGAAGGCGGCCTGCACAGGCAGGAGAAGCGCAAGGATCCCCATCAGGACCAGGCCGCCGGCCATGCCGAAGACGCTGGACAGGAGGGCCGTGCCAAACGCCGCAGCCAGAAGGACCAGGGCGGCGGGAAGGCTCATGGCCGAACGCCCGGAGCGCCAGTCACCCGAACTCGATCAGCACCTCGTCAGCGGCGACGGAAGCGCCTGCGACAACCAGCACCTCCTTCACCACACCGTCGCGCTCAGCACGGATGATGTTCTGCATCTTCATGGCCTCGATGATGGCCACCTGTTCGCCGGAACGAACCGACTGGCCCGCCGCGACGTCGAGCGAGACGACCAGCCCAGGCATTGGGGAAATCACCAGCTTGGCGGTGTCGGCGGCCTTCTTCGGCGGCAGCATGTCGTGCAGCTGGGCGGAACGCGGCGAGAGCACCAGGATCCGGCTGGTCGCCGCACGATGACGGATGACATAGCCCTCAGCCGCCGGCTGGACGGCGCAGGCGAAGGCCCGCCCATCCAGGATGGCCTTGAACACCGGCAGGCCGGGCCGCCAGTCAATCGCCCAGAGACTGAGGGCGCGGCCCTCGGTCAGCAGGTCGATCTCAAGGTCGCCCTCTTCCGTCCGGGTGAGGACTGGCCGGTGCTCCCCGGCCCCGATCACCACCCAGTCGTGGCGCAGGCGACCGCCCGCCGCGCGCCCGGCGATCACCCGGTGCACCGCGCAGGCCACAGCCGTCATCAGGTCCTTCTGAAAGGCGTCAGGGGCGGTTCCCCGGAAGCCCGCCGGGAACTCGTCCTTGATGTAGGAGGTCGACAGGCGTCCGGACCGGAAGCGCTCCTGGTCCATCACGGCGGCGAGGAAAGGAATGTTCTGTCCCAAGCCCTCGATATGGAAGTTTTCCAGGGCCTGGCCCATGGCGTCGATGGCCGCGATCCGGTCCGGACCCCAGGTCGACAGCTTGGAGATCATCGGGTCGTAGTACATCGAGATCTCGTCGCCCTCGCGGACGCCGGCGTCGTTCCGGACCACCGTCCCGTCGGCGGCTTCGCCTTCCGCGGGCGGACTGTAGCGGACCAGGCGGCCGATCGAGGGCAGGAAGCTGCGGTAGGGATCCTCGGCGTAGATCCGGCTCTCCATGGCCCAGCCGTTGATGGACAGGTCGCCCTGCCCGAAGGCCAGGGGCTCCCCCGCCGCCGACCGGATCATCTGCTCGACGAGGTCGACCCCGGTGATCAGTTCGGTCACGGGATGCTCGACCTGCAGGCGCGTGTTCATCTCCAGGAAGTAGAAGCTGCGGTCCTGCCCGGCGACGAACTCCACGGTTCCGGCGCTGTCGTAGTTGACGGCCTTGGCGAGGGCCACAGCCTGGGCGCCCATGGCGGCCCGCGTCGCCTCGTCCAGCAACGGCGACGGCGCTTCCTCGATGACCTTCTGGTTGCGGCGCTGGATCGAGCATTCGCGCTCGAACAGATGGATGACGTTTCCGTGCCTGTCGCCCAGCACCTGAATCTCGATGTGCCTGGGGCTTTCGATGAACTTCTCAATGAAGATCCGGTCGTCGCCAAAGCTGGCCTTGGCCTCGGCGCGGACGGCCGGAAAGCCCTCCTCCACGTCCTGCCGGTTCCAGGCCACGCGGATGCCCTTGCCGCCGCCGCCGGCCGACGCCTTGATCATCACCGGGTATCCGATGTCCTCGGCGATGCGGGTGGCGTGGGCGGTGTCTTCGATCTCGCCGACGTGACCGGGCACGACCGAAACGTTGGCGCGGGCCGCGAACTTCTTGGACTCGATCTTGTCGCCCATGGCCTCGATGGCGTGGGGATTGGGACCGATGAAGACGATCCCCTCGTCGGCGAGACGCTTGGCGAAACCGGCGTTTTCGGAGAGGAAGCCGAAGCCAGGATGCACCGCCTCGGCCCCCGTCGCCCGGCAGGCCTCGACGATCTTGTCGGCCACGAGGTAGCTGGCCGAAGCTGGCGCCGGGCCGATGAAGACGCGTTCGTCCGCCATCTCGACGGCCATCGAATCTGCGTCCGCCTCGGAGTAGACCACAACCGTGGCGATCCCCAGTCGGCGGCAGGTCTTGATGATCCGCACGGCGATCTCGCCGCGGTTGGCAATGAGGATCTTCCTGAACATCAAGCGCCCCTTGAACAGCCCCGCGACCGGGAGACGGCTGCTTCCACCCAGCCGCCCGGACGCCTAGATTACGGTCATGGACAAGATCCCGACCGACACGTCACCCTTTGACCTCACGCCACCGGACGCTGCGGAACGCAAGCGCCTCGAGGCCGGACTTTCCACCGAGGAAGCCGAAGTCCTCCTGCGACACGGCACCGAAGCGCCATTCTGTGGAGGCCTTCTAAACAACAAGGCCGACGGGGTCTATTGTTGCCGGCTGTGCGGCCTGCCCCTGTTCCGCGCCGGGACAAAGTTCGAAAGCGGCACAGGCTGGCCCAGCTTCTGGGCGCCCATCCACCCGGCCCATGTCATCGGCGTGCGCGACACCAGCTATGGAATGATCCGGATCGAGACCCGCTGCGCGCGCTGCGACAGCCATCAGGGCCACGTTTTCCCCGACGGCCCTCCGCCGACCCGCCTCCGATACTGCATTAACTCCGTCTCTTTGGAATTCACGCCAGCAGACCAGGCGCTCCGCGATCCCTTGCAGCGGGGAGACGACATGACCGCTCTGGGGAACTGAAAGCCTAAGCCGCTACTTTTTTGTGCGCCGGCGGCGGGCGATAGCGCCCTTCTGGGCCTCGACTTCCTCATCATCGCTCATGATGTGGTCCAGGAGTTGAAAGAGGAAGGCGGTGGACCAGCCGATCAGGAGCATGCCGTTCACGCCCTCCAGAACCCCGACCAGCCGCCAGTTCGCGGGAAGCATACCGGCCGCCTCGCCAATGGTGGAATACGAACTGGTCGAGATGAAGAGGGCCTCTTCCAGGGAGCCGGTCAGGCCCATCGCAAGGTAGGTCAGGGCGTAGAGCCAGATCTCCGACCCGTGCACCACGAACAGGCCAAGGACCACGCCGACGGGAACGATCACCCGATCCAGGTGCACAAAGAACAGAAGACGCTCGAGGTGAAGACGAACCAACCGCCGCAGTACGCCGAGACCGATGAGGTGCATGACCACTGTCGCCGACACGAGCCCCGTCGAAAGCAACAGCTGGGCGGCGAGATTGTGCACTCAGAGCCTCATGGAACCCCCGCACGGAGACAGGTCAGAGCGGAATGTTGTCGTGCTTCTTCCAGGGGTTGGACAACTCCTTACCCCTGAGATTGCGCAGGGCCCGGGCGATCCGCCGGCGGGTGGAGTGCGGCGAGATCACGTCGTCGATATAGCCTCGCGACGCCGCCACGAACGGATTGGCGAACCGGGCCTTGTACTCGGCTTCACGGGCCGCAATGGCGTCAGGGTCGCCGATCTCCGAGCGGAAGATGATCTCCACCGCGCCCTTGGACCCCATGACCGCGATCTCGGCGGAGGGCCAGGCATAGTTGATGTCGCCGCGGATATGCTTGGAGCTCATCACGTCGTAGGCGCCGCCGTAGGCCTTGCGGGTGATCAGGGTCACCTTGGGCACGGTGGCCTCGGCATAGGCGAAGAGAAGCTTGGCGCCATGGCGGATCAGGCCGCCCTGCTCCTGCTTTGTACCTGGCATGAAGCCGGGGACATCGACCAGGGTGACCAGGGGGATCTCGAAGGCGTCGCAGAAACGCACGAAGCGCGCCGCCTTGCGCGAGGAATCGATGTCCAGCACCCCGGCCAGGACCTGAGGCTGATTGGCGACGATGCCTACGGTCGCCCCCTCCATCCGGCCGAAACCGCAAATGATGTTCTTGGCGTAGTCCGTCGAAATCTCGAAGAAATCCGCTTCGTCCACGATCTTCAGGATGAGTTCCTTCATATCGTACGGCTTGTTCGGGTTCGCCGGAACAAGGGTATCGAGCGAGGATTCAATCCGCTCGGCGTCGTCGTAGCACTCACGGACCGGCGCTGGCTCACGGTTGGACGAAGGCAGGAAGTCGACCAGCCGGCGCACCTGGGTCAGGGCTTCCAGGTCGTTTTCGAAAGCGCCGTCCGCGACCCCGGACTTCAGGGCGTGGACCCGGTAGCCGCCGAGTTCCTCGTGGGTGACCTCTTCATGCGTCACGGTGCGGACCACGTCCGGACCGGTGACGTACATGTAGCTGGTGTCCTTCACCATGAAGATGAAGTCGGTGATGGCCGGCGAGTAGACGTCGCCGCCGGCGCAGGGGCCCATGATGACGCTGATCTGCGGGATCACGCCGGAGGCCAGGGTGTTCTGAAGGAAGATATCAGCGTAACCGGCCAGGCCGTCCACGCCCTCCTGGATGCGCGCGCCGCCGGCGTCGAAGAGGCCGATAATCGGGGCGCCGACCTTCAGGGCCTGCTCCTGCACCTTCACGATCTTGCGGGCGTGGGCGTTGGAAAGGGAGCCCCCGAAGACGGTGAAGTCCTTGGAGAAGACGAAGACGACCCGTCCGTTGATCGTTCCCCAGCCGGTGACGACGCCGTCCCCGGCGATCCTCTGGTCCGCCATGCCGAAGTCCACAGCGCGGTGCTCGACGAACATGTCGAACTCTTCGAAGGAGCCCTCGTCGAGCAGCAGGTCGAGGCGCTCACGCGCCGTCAGCTTGCCCTTGGCGTGCTGGGCGTCGATACGGCGACCGCCGCCGCCGGCCCGCGCTTCCGAGCGCCGCCGCTCGAGCTCCTCAAGGATTTCCTTCACCGCAGAACCCCGTGACGCATTGACGACAGGCGCAAAGCCCTAGTCGGACGCGGGCCATGGCGCAAGGTCACGCGGGGGAAACCGCAGGCCCCTCCAGGCCCCGGAACCAGGCCTCGAGCATACGGGCCTCCGCCCTTAACCGGGCTGTACGCTCGGCGGCCTCTTCGTCGATCCCCCACTGTGATTCCTGCCAGGCCTCGTCGACCCGCGAGAGATCGAAGGCGACCTCGCCGCTGAACCATCCCTTCCAGAGCCCAAGGGCGAGGACGGCGGATCCGAACAGGGGCGCGCCGAAGGCCAGTCCCGAAAGGGTGAAGTCGTCGACGGAGCGCGCCAGGCGGCGGACGACCTCCAGGGCCTCGGCCGGCTGCTCCCGATGCAGGATGCCGCGGGACGGCTCCAGGGCGACGCCCAGCGCCTCGCGGGCCTGACGAAGAACAGGGTCCCAGGCCTCCGCCTGACGGGCGCAGAGCCCCTCCGGGCCTTCCGCCGGGTAGCAGAGGAGGTCGCTTGCGGCGTAGTTGACCACCTGCCCGGCCACGGCTTCCCGGGCCGCCGGGATGGCCTCAAGGGCGGTGAAGGCCAGCCGCGTCGCGTGCATCCCGGCGAGGTCGATGTGTTCCGCCTGAGCCGCCCACTCCGCTGCTGCGAGTTCGGCGACGGCGCGGGCCGGAGTCGCCAAGGCCGCGCCCCGGGAAGACCTCGGCGGGCGACCGTCCAGCAGCACGTTCCAGCCGCCGGGGCCGGGTGCGACCGTGACCTCGGCGTAAAACCGCCTGGGTTTCTCCCCCGGTTCGATGAAGCCCTTCTGCGCCATGACCCGTCCTTCCGTGTGCGTCAGCCGCCCCTTCGCCCGCCCCGCCCCTTCCACGCGAAGGGCTCCGGGTCCGCCTCCGAGGCGTCGAAGCCGAACCGGGCGAAGCCCGCCTTCATCTCAGGACTGAGGGGCGCTTCGACGACGAGCAGCCCCCCTGTCGGATGCGGGAGGCTGAGCCGGCGCGCGTGCAGCTGCAGACCGAGCCCGGCTGAAAGCGCGACCGACTCCGGCGTGTTGTACTTCGGGTCCCCCAGGATCGGATGACCCATGGCCAGCATATGGGCGCGCAACTGGTGGGTCCGGCCGGTATGCGGGCGAAGGGCCATCCAGGACACCCGGTCGCCGGCTCGCGAGATCAGGGTGAACTCGGTTTCCGCAGGCTCGGCGCGTGGGTCCTTCGGATCGGCCGGAACCACCATCTCCCGATCCCCGACCCCCTTCTTGACCAGGGGCAGCTCCAGGATCCCGTCCTGGGGCCCGGGATGGCCCAGGACCAGCGCCCAGTAGGTCTTTTCCGCCCGCCGACGGGCAAAGGCGCCGGCAAGGCGCGCGGCGGCCGCAGGCGTCTTGCCGGCGACAAGGACTCCGGAGGTGTCCCGGTCCAGACGGTGGACAAGGCGGGGACGGTCCAGCCCCTCCCCCCAGGCCGAGAGGAGCCGGTCGATATGGTTGCGGGTCTTTGTCCCGCCCTGGACCGCAAGCCCGGCGGGCTTGTTGAGGGCGAGGACCGCGTCGTCCTCGTGCAGGACAAGGCTGCGGGCGTAGGCGGCGTCGCGCGACGGCAGGGCCAGCCGGGGCGCATCGGCCGCCGGGGCCTCCGGCAGCGGCGGGACGCGCACCTCATCCCCCGCCTCCAGCCGGGTCTCCGGCCGGACCCGGGCTCCGCCGACACGGATCTGGCCCGAGCGCGCGAGTTTCTGGATCTGGACCTGGGTCAGGTGGGGCCAGCGCCGGCGGAACCAACGATCCAGCCTTACGCCGCCTTCGCCCGGATCGACGGTCAGGGTCCGGACCTGTCTCACGCCGCAAGCCTCCGCGTCAGGAACAGTCCGGCGAACACAGCCAGGGTGGAGAGAACGACCGACAGGCCGGCATAGAGGCCAGCCTGGCCCCAGGCGCGCCGCTCGACCATCATCAGGGTCTCAAGCGAGAAGGCCGAGAAGGTGGTGAAACCGCCCAGCAGGCCAACCCCGAGCAGGAGGCGCAGGCGCTCCCCCTCCTCTGCGCCACGCAGGGACAGCCACCCCACCAGCAAACCCATGGCAAGCCCTCCGGCGAGGTTGGCCGTGAAGGTCGGCCAGGGCCAGGCTCCCGCCGGGAAACGGCCAAGGCCCGCCGAGAGGAGGTAGCGCAGGATGGCGCCAAGGCCGCCGCCCAGGCCCACGAGGAAGAGGTTCGCGGGCGTCACCGGACAAGCTCCACGCCGGACGCGTCATCCGGCTGCGCAAGGCCCAGGCGCCCCACGAGCTGGGCGAAGTCGTCGGGCAAGGGTGCGCGGAGCGTCATCTGTCCGCCCTCCGGGTGCGGAAAGGTCAGGGCCGCGGCGTGAAGCATCAGGCGGGCCGCGGGCAGGCCGTCCACCGCCAGGGCGCCTCCATACCATGCATCCCCGGCGATCGGGCGCCGGATCGAGGCCAGGTGGACGCGGATCTGATGCATGCGCCCGGTCCGGGGGAAGACCTCCAGCAGGGCCGCGCTCTCATTTGAACATAGGGTACGGTATCGGGTCTCAGCGGACTCGGCGTCGGCGTGATCCGGTTCACACACCTGCATGCGCGCCTCGCGACCGTTCTCCACCCGGCGCAGGAAGGCGTCTATCCGGCCAGAAGCCGGATCCGGCGCACCTGGCGTGACCAGGGCCAGGTAGGTCTTGGTGATCTTTCGGGCCATCATGGCCTTCCCGAGGAAGCTCGCCGCCGGCTGGGTGCGGGCCGCGAGGATGACCCCCGAAGTGTCCCGATCGAGCCTGTGGATGAGCCTTGGCCGCGCCTTTCCCGGCCTGGCGAAGGTCCAGAGCATCTCATCGAGGGTCACCACCTGCCCCCTGCCGCCCTGGCTCGAGAGGCCGGCCGGCTTGTTCAGGGCCAGAACAGAGGCGTCCTTGTGGAAGACAAGGGACCGGACCTGGGCGACCTGGTCGTCGCTGAGAGA
>JBJTFE010000145.1:0-31263 GCA_046093265.1 Phenylobacterium sp.
GACGGCGGGCCATGGCGAGATCGAGATGGCCGAGCGCTTCCGGCGCGACGGCGACGACTATTCCGCCATCCTCGCCACCGCCCTCGCCGACCGGCTGGCGGAGGCCCTGGCCGAAGCCCTGCACCGCAGGGTCCGCACCGAGCTCTGGGGCTACGTCCCCGACGAGGTCTTCGACCTGGAGTACCTGATCGGCGAGAAGTACCGGGGCATCCGGCCGGCGGCGGGCTATCCCGCCCAGCCCGACCATACCGAGAAGGCCGAGCTCTTCCGCCTGCTGGAGGCCACGCCCCGGACCGGGATCACCCTGACCGAGAGCTTCGCCATGGACCCGCCCTCCAGCGTCTCGGGTCTCTATTTCAGCCATCCGGAGAGCCACTATTTCGGCGTCGGCCGGATCGACCGGGACCAGGTCGAGGACTATGCTCGCCGCAAGGGCTGGGATCTCGCCACCGCCGAACGCTGGCTGGCGCCGATCCTGAACTACGCCCCGAGGGGGTGATCATGGCGACGACGGGGGCGGGGAACCGGGACTTCAACCGCCTCTGGGCGGCCCAGGCCGTCTCGGCCTTCGGGGCGCGGATCGCCAGGGAAGGCCTGCCGATCGCCGCCGTCACCGTCCTCGCCGCCTCCCCGGCGGTCCTCGGGCTTCTGGAAGCCCTGACCGGGATGGCCGCCCTGGCCCTGGGACTCTCGGCCGGCGGCTGGGTGGATCGACAGTCCCGGCGCCGGATCCTGGTCTCCATGAACCTCGTCCGCGCCGCCGCCCTGGCCGTGGTGCCGATGGCGGCCTTCGCCGGCGTCCTGTCCGTTCCGATCCTGCTGACCTGCGGGGCGGTCATCGCGGGCGCCAGCACGGTCTTCATCATGGCCGAGCACGCCATCCTGCCGGGACTCGTGCCTCCGGAACGCCTGATCTCGGCCAACGCCCGGCTGTCGGCCACAGACTCCGTCGCCGAGATCGGCGGCCCCGCCCTGGCGGGCGTCCTCTTCCAGGTCCTGACCGCGCCCTTCGCGGTTCTCGGCACGGTCGCAGCCTGGCTGGGCTCAGCCGTCCTGCTGCTGCGAATCCGGAACGACAGGCCGCGGAAGCCAGAGCCAAGCGGTATGGCCGAAGGCCAATCGTTGCTATCGGGTTTCATCACGGTCTGGGCCCATCGCGAGGTGCGGACCCTCTTCCTGATACAACTGGCTTGGGGACTCGTCAGCGGCGTCTTCGCCAGCCTCTATGTCCTCTTCGCCTTGCGTACCTTGGCGCTTCCCACGGGACTACTCGGGCTGGCCATCGCCTGCGGCGGCCTTGGCGCTCTGGCGGGCGCGGCCATCGGCCCTGCACTGGCCCGGCGCTTTGGGGCCGGGCGCACCCTCACCTTCAGCCTTCTCTTGGGCGGACTTATCAACATCATGATCGCCCTGGCTCCGTCGGGAACGGTGAGCGGCATGGCTGCACTGACAGCCACTCAGTTCCTGGGCGACATTTTCGGTGTCACCTCTGCAATCCTGACGTCCAGCCTGCGCCAGAGCCTGGTCGCACGCCACCTCTTGGGCCGGGTAACCGGCCTGTTTGAGGCGGCCGCCGGAGGGATGACGGTCACTGGCGCACTCGGAGGAGCATTGCTGGCCGAGGCCACGAGCGTACGCACAGCCCTCCTGGTCGCCGCCACCCTCAGCCTCATTCAGCCGCTACTCTGCGCCGCCAGCCCCCTGGCGAGGGCGCGGCTACCGGCTGGGGGCTGAAACCCGCCGAACTCTTCAGCCAGATTCAGCCAGCGGATACTCCCCGATGAGCCGGTCCGCCGGAATCCGCCAGGCCGAATGGAGTTTTCGCACCATGGCGAGGGTCAGAGGCCGCTGGCGCTTGAGCACCTCTGTCGCCCTGTTGCGACCGATCAGTTCCCCCAGGTCTCGCAGGGTCCGCCCATTGAGCTCCATCTCCGCGCGGAGGGTGTCGACAGGATCGAGGCTCTCCAGGGGCCAGCGACGCGCCTCGTAGGCCTCGACCAGGGTCGCCAGAACGTCCAGGCGGTTGAAGGCCTCGGAGCCGGGTTCGGCGTCCCAGAGCCTTTCGATCTCCGCAATGGCGTCGCGGTGATCCTCATCCGTCCGGATCGGAAAGATCTCCATGTCCCGCTCCTCAATACAGGCTGACCGTCAGCGCATCGACAGCGTCGCATTGCGCATGGGTCCCGATGAATTTCACGAAGGCGATCTGGGCGTCGAAGCGAAAGGCGACGATCAGTCGATAGCGCCCTCCGGCAACTTCAAATCGCACCCTTTCGGCGCTTAGCACCTTGGCCTTGGAGAAGGCCGCCTGCACCTCTGACGGGCTCGCCCAAGCCGCTCGGCTGACAATTGAAGCCCAGTGTTCCAGCGATGCCCGGGCATCCGGGTGTCGCCCGCCAAAGGCCACGAGAGTCGAGCGTGCAATCAGCCTCGCCGCGACAAGACCAATTCATTCCCGCCACGGGAACAATCTCAATTCCCATCTCGGGAACCCGAGACCCGGGAGGGCCGCAGGCCGCCGGCGCCTACCGCGAGAACTTCTGGAACTTGATCCGGTGGGGGATCAGGCTGTCGGCGCCCAGGCGGCGCTTCTTGTCCTCTTCGTAGGCCTCGAAGTTGCCCTCGAACCATTCCACGTGGCTGTCGCCCTCGAAGGCCAGGATGTGGGTCGCCAGGCGGTCGAGGAACCAGCGGTCGTGGCTGATGATCACCGCGCAGCCCGCGAACTCCTCCAGGGCCTCTTCCAGGTTCTGCAGGGTCTCGATGTCCAGGTCGTTGGTCGGCTCGTCGAGGAGGATGACGTTGCCGCCGGTGGTCAGGGTCTTGGCCAGGTGGACGCGGTTGCGCTCCCCGCCGGACAGCTGGCCTACCTTCTTCTGCTGGTCGCCGCCCTTGAAGTTAAAAGAGCCCACATAGGCCCGGGTGTTGATCTCGCGCTTGCCGACCGTGAGGATGTCGAGGCCGCCCGAGACCTCCTGCCAGACGGTCTTGTTGGGATCGAGGGCGTCGCGGCTCTGGTCCACATAGGCCAGCTTCACCGTCTCGCCGAGGCGGAAGGTCCCCTCGTCCGGCTGTTCCTGACCGGTGATGATGCGGAACAGGGTCGACTTGCCGGCGCCGTTGGGTCCGATCACGCCGACAATGCCGTTTGGCGGAAGTTTGAACGAAAGGTCTTTGAAAAGGACCTTGTCCCCGTAGCTTTTTGAAAGGTGGGAAGCTTCCAGCACCACATTGCCCAGACGCGGGCCGGGCGGGATCTGGATGGCGGCGAAGGTCTGGGCCTGGCGGGCGGCCTCCTGCTCGGCGACCATGCGGTCATAGGCGGCGAGACGGGCCTTGGACTTGGCCTGCCGGGCCTTGGCGCCGGACCGCACCCACTCCAGCTCGCGGGTCATGGCGCGCTGGCGGGCCTCGCTCTCGGACTGCTCCTGGACGATCCGCTTGGTCTTCTGCTCCAGCCAGCCGGAATAGTTGCCCTCGTAGGGGATGCCCTTGCCGCGGTCGAGCTCCAGGGTCCATTTGGTCACCTGGTCCAGGAAGTAACGGTCGTGGGTCACCAGGATGACGCAGCCCGGGAAGGCCTCCAGGTGGTGCTGCAGCCAGGCCACGCTCTCGGCGTCGAGGTGGTTGGTGGGTTCGTCCAGCAGCAGCATGTCGGGCTTGGACAGGAGCAAGCGGGCCAGGGCCACGCGGCGCTTCTCACCCCCGGAGAGGTTCTCCACGCCCCAGTCGTCCGGCGGGCAGCGCAGGGCGTCCATGGCCATCTCGACCTTGGCGTCGATGTCCCACATGTCGCCGGCGTCGATCTGCTCCTGGAGGGTGGTCATCTCCTCCATGAGCTCATCGGTATAGTCCTCGCCCAGCTGGGCGGCGACGTCGTTGAAGCGGGCGACCAGCTGCTTCTCCGCGCACCAGGACTCCACGTTCTCGCGGACGTTGAGGGCGGGATCGAGCTGGGGCTCCTGCTCCAGGTAGCCCATCTTCACGCCGTCGGCGGCCTTGGCCTCGCCGCTGAACTCCTTGTCCAGCCCGGCCATGATCTTCAGCAGGGTGGACTTACCCGAGCCATTGACCCCGACCACCCCGATCTTGGCGTCGGGATAGAAGGACAGCCAGATGTTCTCGAACACCTTCTTGCCGCCGGGATAGACCTTGGTCAGGCCCTGCATCTGGAAAATGTACTGCTGCGCCATGGGGCTTGCGGGCTCGCGGATCGAGGAATGGGAAGGCCCGCCAGATAGCCCCCCGGCGGGACCGGCGCAATGGGCGCGGCCTGTCAGACGACTGTCACCGAGCCTTCGCCAATCTGTCGCAGCCTGCCCCTAGGTTTCGCAGCACTCGGTCGATCGAACGGCCGGAATCGGGGATCATCATGAAGTCTGCACTTATCACGGGCGCCTCCGCCCTCGCCCTCCTGCTGGCCGCCTCCGGCGCCATCGCCGCCGAGGACGCAGCCACCATCGAGGAACTGATCATCTACGGAAAGGGCGAGAGCCGGCAGGTGCAGGCGATCTCCACCGAGGAGATCCAGCGCGTGGCGCCCGGCACGAGCCCGATCAAGATGGTGCAGAAGCTGCCGGGCGTGAACTTTCAGGCCGCCGACGCCTTCGGCGCCTACGAGTGGTCAACCCGGATCTCCATCCGCGCCTTCAACCAGAACCAGCTCGGGTTCACCCTCGACGGCGTGCCGCTGGGCGACATGAGCTATGGCAATCACAATGGCCTGCACATCAGCCGGGCGATTGCGAGCGAGGACCTGGCCGGCGTCGAGCTGGCCCAGGGTTCCGGCGCTCTCAGTGTCGCCTCGACCTCAAACCTTGGCGGCGCTCTGAAGTTCGTCAGCCGGACACCGTCCGACGACCTTGGCGCGGACATCGCCGTGACGGCGGGGTCCAGCCAGATGCGTCGGGTCTTCCTTCGCGCTGAGACCGGCGAACTCCCTGGCGGGGGCCGGGGCGCGATCAGCTATGCCGACCAGCGGTCCGACAAGTGGAAGGGACAGGGCGAGCAAAACCAGAAGCAGTTTGGCCTGAAGTTCGTGCAGCCCCTTGGCGCCTTCACGGTCTCGGGCTTCTACAACTATTCCGAACGGCGTGAGAACGACTACCAGGACCTGTCGCTGGAGATGCTGTCGCGCCTCGGCTCGGACTGGGACAACAACACCGGTCGGTGGGCCGACGCCATCCAGATCGCCCGGGCCTACCAGAACGCCGCCAACTACGCGGGCTCCAGTCCGGTTCTGGACGGCAACGGCTGCTGGACCGGCTCGGGCGCCAATCCCTATCCGGGCAAGGTCAAGTGCGTCGATGACGCCTACTACGATGCCTCGGGCCTCCGGGACGACACGCTCTGGGCGGTCAAGGCCGATGGCGCCATCGCCGGGGTCGACCTGTCCGCCACGGTCTATGGGCACACCAACGACGGACAGGGGGTCTGGTACACGCCCTACGTCCCATCGCCCAACAACAACGTCGCCGGCGCCACCAGCCAGAACGCGCCGATCTCCACGCGTACGACGGAGTACACGATCGACCGGATCGGCCTGGTCCTCGGCGGGGGCTTCGAAGTCGGAGACCATCGGCTGGGCTTTGGCGGCTGGCTCGAGACCAATGACTTCAGCCAGTCCCGGCGCTTCTATGGCCAGAACCTGTCGGCCCCCTCTTCGTCGCTTAACTTCTTCTCCGGTCCCTTCTTCACGCAGTGGTCCGGCGATTTCGAGACCGACACCCGCACCTTCTACCTCGAGGACGTCTGGACCGTTTCCGACCAGCTGAAGGTCAACTTCGGCTTCAAGTCGGTCCGGGTCGAGAGCACGACGAAGACCGTGATCGGTGCGCCGGTGATCAACGGGTCCATCACGTCGGAGGAGAGCTTCCTGCCGCAGGTCGGCGGGACCTGGGCGCTCTCGGATGAGAGTGAGATCTTCGCCAGCTACGCCAAGAACATGCGGGCCTTCGCAGCCGCCCGGACGGGTCTGTCGCCCTTCGCGACCACCCAGGCGGGCTTCAACGCCATCCGCACGAAGCTGCAACCGGAAACCTCCCAGACGCTGGAAGGCGGATGGCGTTTCCGTTCGGGCGACTTCCGGGGCGTTGCGGCCCTCTACTACGTGAAGTTCGATGATCGCCTCATCGGTACTTCCGCCGGAGCCGGCATCGTGGGCAACCCCACCATTCTGTCGAACGCCGGAAGCGTGACCGCCAGGGGCTTTGAAGCGGCAGGAGACTATCGCCTGAACGACGAATGGTCTGTCTCAGGGTCCTACGCCTTCAACGACAGCACCTACGACGACGATATCCGCAACGCGGCCGGCGTCGTGACCCAGAAGATCAGCGGCAAGACCACCGTGGACTCTCCCAAGCACCTTCTCAACGGTGAGGTCCGCTTCGAGCGGGACGGGTGGTACGCCACCCTGAGTGCGCACTACGTGTCCGAGCGCTACTTCACCTACACCAACGACAAGTCCGTACCGTCCAGAACCACTGCGGACCTCTCATTCGGGTACAGGTTCGAAGATCAGGGCATACTGGAAGGACTCGAGGTCCAGGCCAACATCACCAACCTGACCGACGAGAGCTACGTCTCGACCCTCGGTTCAAACGGCTTTGGTTACGCGGGAGACAACCAGACCCTGCTGACCGCCGCCCCGCGACAGGCCTTCGTGACTGTTCGCAAGCGCTTCTGATCCTCCCCTGAGGCAACCCCGACTGGCCCCGCCGGCGACGGCGGGGCTTTTTTTTGTTTGCTCCCGTGGGGCCCGTGATGTTCCCTCGCAGCCTCTGATCCGCCTTGTACCTCCGGCGGGCTGGCGGCGCAGTCGCCCTTGAAGGTGGTTTGAAATGATCAACGGACTGACCCGGTTTGTGATAGTCTTGGGCGGGGGGCTCCTCCTGCAGGCCTGCGCCGGCAAGGCGCCGCCGAGCCTAGCGCTGATGCCGGCGCCCGAGGCCTTCGCCGAGGAGGCCTTCGACCGGGCAGCGGATGACAGGCCGGTCGGAGAGATCCCGTATGGAGGCCTGCTCTACGCCACAGGGCGACAGAAGAGCGCCGGGAATGCGCCTGGGGACTTCTATACGACGGAAAGAAGCCTCGTGGTGCACCTGGGCGAGGCGCGGATCAGTGTCAGCCGCCCCGACATCACCTGGCGTCAGGCCCGGGACCTCGCCCTGCTCAAGTCCGCGGCGAAGGACTATCCCATCCAGGTGTCCGGGGTGACGGAGTACGGGATCCTGGATCGCTCCGTGACCCCGTACCTTGACCCCGGAGCCCAGGCGACGCCGCCCGCAGACGCCACCGCGCGGTTCGCTGCGGAGGTCAACCGCCGGCTGGAGCAGACGGGTCAGAAGGACGTCTACATCTATGTCCACGGCTACAAGGTGACCTTCGACAACCCCGTGCTGGTCGCCGCAGAGATGTGGCACTTCATGGGCTACGAGGGCGTCTTCGTCGCCTATTCCTGGCCGGCGACGCCCGAGGCGACGGCCTATTTCGGGGACGTCGACACGGCCATGGGCATGGCGCGGAACCTGCGGGAACTGGTCCACACCCTGGAGACCGAGACCAAGGCCGAGAGGATCCACATCATCGGCTACAGCGCTGGTACTCGCCTTGTCGCCCGTGCCCTGGAGCAGATGGCTCTCCTGAACCGCGACCGGCCATCAGGCGCCTACCGCTACGGGTCCAAGCTCGAGAACGTCTTCCTGGTCTCCAGCGACGTCGACCGCGCCGTCTTCGGAGCCTACCTGGCGGACGGGATTCTAGACGTGTCCCGTCATCTCATTATCTATGTCTCGGACAAGGATCAGGCCCTGCGGATCTCCGAAGGGGTCACCGGCCACAAGAGGCTGGGGGAGGCTCTGTCTTCGGACGCGGCGCCGCCAGCCTTCGCCAAACTACTCACCACACGGTCGGACAGGATTTCGTACATCGACGTTTCGGCGGTGCCCAACGTCAAGGCGGACAATGGGCACGGCTACTTCCGGGGAAGCCCGTGGGTGTCGAGCGACCTGATGGTCAAGCTCATGTACCGTCTGGCGCCGGAAGCGCGCGGCCTCGTCCGCGACCCCCGGACAGGCATTCTGTCCTTCCCGACAGACTACGATCAGCGCATGCAGAGGGCGCTCTCCGGCGTTAACCGGCCTCAGCCCTGACGCCTCAGCGCGTCATACAGTTCCGGGTGACAGCGAAGATGTCGAGGAGCCCGGCCTGGACAGACAGGGCGATGGCGGCGAGGGCAAGCAACAGCGCCACCCATCGAGTCCGTCTCCGACGCCGGGCGGGACCCAGCCACGCCAGCAGACGGCTTGAGTTCGAAGCCCCGGGACCTGCAAACGCCGGGTGGAGCACCGGCCAGGACTGCGAGATGTCGATCAGGTTGCGGGCAAGCAGCAGGATGCAGAAGGCCGAAAGGAAACCCACCTGAAGCCCCGCCTCCCCGCGGGCGGGACAGACCTCGCCCGCCGAGCGGAAGATCCGGTAGATCACGAACAGCAGGACCATACTGGCGCTGTTAAGCAGCAGCCAGAACACTCTCAGGGCGTCGACCCGGTCGCCTGCATCGCCATCCCCTGCTTTCGCGGCGGCGGACCCGTTCCTGCCAAGGCCTGTCCAGGACAGGAACATTGTGTTGGAAAGCAGGAAGAGAGCTCCGGAAAGCACGTACCAGGTGAAGCCGACCTGGCGGTAGGGTTCAGCGCCGAGGGACTGCGCCATCAGATAGATGGGGGCCATTGAGACAAGCCCCCGAACCAGATCAAGAAGAAAGACAAGGGGTTGCACCCCCAACAGGCCATCGCGCCGATAGACCACGTCCAGGTAGCGGTCGGTCTGGTGATGGAAGAGGCCGAGAGTCACCAGGAAGGAGAGGCTGACCAGGGCGTGTAGGCCCAGGCTCACGGGATCAAAGACCTGTCCCACCAGGGCGGTGTGCACCTTTTCATAGGTCCCGGTGAGGGCGAGGCCGAAGCTTAGAGCGAAGAGAACGGAGTAGAGACTCCGGAGGTTATCCACCGTTCGGCCCGAAAGGCGACGAACTTCTTCATCCTGGTAATCGACCATGCGCCTCGTCCTGGGGAGGATTGCCGGCTCCGCTCACCCGTCATCCTGATCCGCGTGGGCGCCCGCGCCGCCGCCCGCTGGGCCGGTGTAGCCCTGGGCGCCGCCTGCGCCCTCCCACCAGTAGGCCGGACGCTTGCGGGCCCCGGTCAGCTCCTCGTTCAGGGTGGCGGCGTCGAGCAGACGGCCGCCGATCATGACCTTGCTGATCTTGTCGGAGTTGCGGATGTCCTGCGTCGGGTCAGCGTCGAGCACGACCAGGTCGGCCAGCTTGCCGGGCTCCAGGCTACCGATGTCGGCTTCATAGCCAAGGCTGCGCGCCGCCTCGATCGTTCCGGCGCGCAGAGCCTCCACCGGGCTCATACCGCCTCGGGCGAAGGACCACAGCTCCCAATGCGCGGCGATGCCCGGCTCCTGGCCGTGTGCGCCGATGGACACGGGCACGCCGCGCCGGGCCAGCTTCGCCGCCTCGCGGGCGCTGTCATCATCCTTGTAGTCGCCCTCCGGCGCGATCTCTCGGCGGGCGTTGGCGGCGGTCAGGATCGCGGCAGGCTGGTGCCTCCGCAGGAGCGGGTGCGTCCAGACCTCAGTGTGGGCGCGCCAGTACGGGTCGCCCGCCGGACCTCCATAGGTCACCACCAGGGTCGGGGTGTAACCCGTCTTCGACTGGCTGAAGAACTGCAGCACGTCTTCGTAGACGACACCGACCGGCAGGTTGTGCTCGACCGTGGTGTTCCCGTCCGCGATCAGGGTCATATCCAGACCGAAGAGCGACCCGCCTTCAGCCACCGAGCGCATGTTCTCGGCGAGGGCTGCGGCGGTCACCTGCTGGCGCTGGTCCCGGCGCGGCTGGTTGTAGTTCTTCAGGCTGTGCGCTCCCTGGGCCTTGAGACGGCGGACATGCGCCAGGGCGTCCTCGTAGCTGTCGATCTGAGCGTAGACGCCAGCCTGCCGCGCGCCATAGATGATCTCGGCGGTCGAGAAGGTGCGCGGCCCGATGATCCTGCCGGCGCGCACCAGCTCGAGCGCCGGGAAGACCGTTCGGGCGCTGCTGGAGGGATCGTGCCGGGTGGTCACGCCCAGCGCCAGGTTCACCATCTCGGCCCAGTTGGCCTGGGGAGTGATCTCGTCGACGCCGTAGGGTCCGTGGGCATGGGCGTCGATCAGGCCGGGGATCAGGGTCTTGCCCTTGGCGTCAAGGGTGGGCGTCCCAGGCGGGATCGCCACCTCGCCCTGTCTTCCGACGGCCGTGATCCGGTCACCGTCGACCAGCACCACGCCGTCGTCGATGACGCCGCCGTCCGCGCCCTTCATCGTCACGACACGAGCGCCGACGATGGCGAGCCGGCCCTTCGGCTTGTCCACAGCAACCCGCATGGAGAGGGAGACACCGGTGGCCGGCGGCTGGAACTTCGGGGGCTTGGCGTCCCTGGCGGGGGGCGCATCAGCGAACATGGCGGCGCGGTCGGCGCTGAAAACGGTAGGGCCAAGAGACCAGTTCAGCCTCTTGCCGCCTTCGCTCCAGTGGATCCAGTCCGCTCCGTCGCCACTCGCCTTGACGACCGGCAGGGCGCCGCCCTTGGTCGAGAGCACGACTTCCTGTCCGCCGGGGGTCAGCGGGGTGACAAACGTCTGATAATTCTGCCGGAAGGCCAGGAAGCGTCCATCGGGCGAGACGCGGTAGTCGTTGACGAGTTCTCCCCGGGCATGAACGCGCCTCGCTTCTCCATTGAGATCGAGGCTGACGAGGCGGCTCTCCTTGGCGTCGCCCTCCGTAATGAAGACCCGGTCGCCGGAGGCCCCGAACTGGGGACTACCGCCGCTGTCCGAGATTCGGGTGAGCGCCCCGCCCGAGGCCGCGACCCGGTAGACGCCGGGTTCCCCCGAGGCGCGCGGGCTTGAGAGATAGCCGCCGCGGTCCTTCTCGAAGACCACGAGCTTCCCGTCGGGCGAGAAACGCGGACGCGCGTAGTGGCCGGCGGGAGTGATCGCCGTGGACGCCCCGCCCGTGGCGGCGATGGTGCGGACCTCGCCCAGGCCGGCGTCCGTCCAGCGAACATAGACCAGCCTGCGGCCATCCGGGGACCATGAGGGGTAGGCCTCCATGGCCGCCTCGTCTCGGGTCAGTCTTCGCGGTTCACCGCCCGCCATGGGCTTGATCCATAGCTTGCCGAGGGTCTCGAACACCACCGACCGGCCATCGGGGGAGACGTTCGCCCCGCGCGGCATGCGCGTCTCGAAGGTGTCAGGCGCTACAGCGATGGCCGGCCGTGGCGGATCGATCACGCCACGCGTGTCGGAAATCCGGAAAGGAATGACGGTGCTCTTGCCCGTGGTGAGGCTGATCCTGTTGAGTTTGCCGCCGGCCCAGAAGACCAGACTGGCGGAGTCGGGGGTCCAGGCCATGTTCGGATAGACGCCGGTCACGGCCCAGGTTTCCTGCACGTCCATGTCCAGGGCGTCAAAGACCTTGCGGTCCTCGCCTGTGGCCAGGTCGCGGACATAGAGCCGGGGCTGGGTGGCCTCGCGACGGACATAGGCGATCTTTCGGCCGTCAGGCGACGGCGTGGGACGCACCGCGCCGCCCTCTCCGCCGACCACGCTCTCGGCCTTGCCTGTCTCGAGATCGTAGCGCTCGATCGCGAAGATCTGGGTGTTGCTGTTCTGCGCGTACTCGAAGATCGGCCCCGGCGTGGTGTTGCGCGTGAAATAGATGCCCCGGCCATCGGGCGCGAAAATGGGTTCGCCCAGCTCCTTCTGGTGCTGCTCGCTGGGGCGCTTGACCAGCATCACCCCGTCGCCACCGGAGACATGGTACATCCAGACTTCTCCGGTCCCGAGCGAACGCCCGGTGGTGAAGTGCTTCTTGGCGACGATGTACTGGCCGTCCGGGCTCCAGCTGGGCTGGTTCAGGAGCCGGAAGCTCTCATGGGTGAGCTGGCGCTTGTCGCTCCCGTCCCGGTTCATGATCCAGATGTTGTCGCCGCCGCCCCGGTCGGAGGTGAAGGCGATACGCCGGCCATCAGGGGAGAAGCGCGGCTGTGTCTCGTAGGGCAGGCCCTCGGAAATCCGGGTCGGCGTCCCGCCGCTGATCGGCAGGATGTAGATGTCGCCCAGCAGGTCGAAGACCAGGGTCTGGCCGTCGGGGCTGACGTCGAGGTTCATCCAGGTGCCCTCGTCGACCGAGATCGGAACCTGGCGGACCTTCATCCCCGGTGGAGCGGAGACATCCCACTTCGGAGCCTCCTGGGACTCCTCCGCTCGCGTCGTAACGGGAAGCACTGCGGCGAGGCTGATCGCCAGGACGAAGCGCGATGCGGTGCGGGCAAGTCGTTTCATGAGTATCCCCGGTGTGACCGGGGATTTGTCGGTCAGGAACCGGAAGTGTCAATGCACGGAGCCAAGATCAGCCCCTCACCGGCAGGAACGCATACACAGGTCGCATCAGGCCTGAAGTCGCAGGCCGCCCCGTCACCTGACAGAGTTCAAGGGCGGGGGGCCATGCGAGTTGGAGGCCTACCGGCCCGTCGGGACGTCCTTGAAGGCCACGTCCTTGTCGAGGCGGATGTCGCCGGGAAGGCCCAGGACGCGCTCGGCGATGATGTTGCGCAGGATCTCGTCCGTGCCGCCGGCGATGCGCAGGCCGGGCGCCATCATCAGCGAGCCGTGGAAGCCGCCCGCCAGGGGGGCGAGGTCCGGGTCGTTGATGATCCCGTACTGGTCCAGCATCTCGACGGCTTCGTTGGCCAGATCCTGCATGAGGGTGGCCGAGACGATCTTGCCGATAGAGCTTTCCGGCCCGGGGGTCTGGCCCTTGGACAGGGCGGTCATGGTCCGGTTGCGGGCGTGGCGCAGGCCCTCGGCCTGGACGTACCAGTCGGCCAGCTTCTCGCGGACCGCGCTCTCCTGGAGGAGGGGCGCGCCGTGGGCGCCCGTGGTGTCGCGCGCCGCCTCGAGGAACTGGGACCAGCCCGCCCCGGTGGCGCCGCCGACGGCCAGGCGCTCGTTCATCAGGGTGACCAGCGAGACCTTCCAGCCGTCGCCCACGCCACCGAGGCGCTGGCTGTCCTTGACCCGGACGTCGGTGAAGAAGACCTCGTTGAAGCCGGAGCCGCCGGACATCTGGTGGATCGGGCGGACCTCGATCCCCGGGTCCTTCATGTCGACCCAGAACATAGTCAGGCCCTTGTGCTTGGGCAGGTTCGGGTCGGTGCGGACGATGACGATGCCGAAGTCCGAGAACTGGGCGCCTGTGGTCCAGACCTTCTGGCCGTTGATGATCCAGTCGCCCGAGCCGTCCGGCGCCTTTTCGGCGCGGGTGCGGGCCGCCGCCACGTCGGAGCCGCCGCTGGGCTCGGAGAAGAGCTGGCACCAGATTTCCTCGCCGCGGATGGCCGGCGGGCCGAAGCGGTCCTTGGCGGCCGCGTCGGCGAAGTTCATGACCGTGGGCACGCACATGCCCAGGCCGATCTGGAACGGGTTGGAGGGGATGGGATAGCGCGCCTCTTCCTCGCCAAAGATGACGCTGTCGATGGGCGTGCCGCCCTGCCCGCCCCATTCCCTGGGCCAGGTGATGCAGGCGAAGCCCGCGGCGGCCTTCCTGGCCTGCCAGGCCTTGGCGGCGGCGAGGTCGCCCCCGCCTTCCCCGTCGTCATTGCCCTCGCGGGTGCGCGGGGCGTTGGCCTCGAGCCAGGTCCGGACCTTCTGGCGATAGGCGGCTTCTTCGGGCGTATCGTTGAAATCCATGATCGGTGTCCTTCTCAGGCGGCCGCGTTGCGGCGTTCGAGGTGGCTGACGAGGCGGTCCTTCCAGGTCCGCGGGGCGCCGGCGACCAGGGAAAGCTGGCGCGAGCGGCGATAGTGCAGGTGGCAGTCCACGGCCCAGGTGAAGCCGATGCCGCCATGGGTCTGGATGTTCTCCTTCGAGGCGAACCAGTAGGCCTCGGAGGCGGCGATCCGCGCGGCGCTGGCGGCGACCGGCAGTTCCGGGGCGTCGGTGTTGAGGGCCCAGGCGCCGTAATAGGCGTTGGAGCGGGCCAGCTCGTTCTTGACGTACATGTCCGCCAGCTTGTGCTTGATCGCCTGGTAGGAGGCGATGGTCCGGCCGAAGGCGAAGCGCTCCAGCGCGTACTCCTTGGCCATTTCCAGGGCGCGGTCGGCGCCGCCGGTCTGCTCGAAGGCCAGGAGGACGGCGGCGCGGTCGAGGATGCGCTCCACCAGGGCCAGGCCCTCCCCCGCCCCGCCGAGGCGCTCAGCCGGGACCCTGTCGAAGACGAGCTTCGCCGCGTCGCGCGAGGGATCGAGGGTGGAGAGGGTCTCGCGGGTGACGCCCGCCGCCGACAGGTCGACCAGGAAGAGGCCGGGCTGGCCGCCCTCGCGGGCCAGGACCAGGGCGTGGGTGGCGATCCCGCCGTCGGTCACCGGGATCTTGGTCCCGGAGAGCCTGCCACCCTCGACGGTCGCGCGGATCGCCGAGGCCGAGAGGGCGCCGGGCCCTTCGGAGGTGGCGAGGGCGCCGATGACCTCGCCGGCCGCGATCCCGGGCAGGACGGCGGCCTTCTGGGCGTCGGAGCCCGCCATCATGACAGCTTCGGCCAGGACGTAGACGGTGGAGGCGAACGGAACCGGCGCCACCGCGCGGCCCAGTTCCTCGGCGATGACGCAAAGCTCAAGGCGTCCGAGACCCAGCCCGCCGTGTTCCTCGGGGATGGCGGCGCCCAGCCAGCCCTGTCCGGCGATGGACTTCCAGAGCTCGGGGTCCCAGGCGGCCGAGGCGTCGTCCAGGACCTTGCGCACCCGGCTTGTCGGGCAGTTGGCCTCGAGGAAACGCCTCGCCTCGTTCTTGAGGAACTTCTGGTCCTCGGAAAAATCGAAATTCATGGCCTCGCACGCCTCCCTGCGCCGGTCCGATGTCTTGTCGCGCCCAAGCATAGTCTTCGGCCACGGGCGGCGGAAGCCTGACCTCGCGTCAGGACCGGGTCGAGATGTCCGAACAGTCGAGTCGGCGCCGCGGACCCAGTGACACCCGACTGGCTGAAGCGGGCTCAGACTTGCTTGACGTCGGCGGTAAGAGACACCAAATGCCCCGCATGATTCCTGGTGAAATCCACCCCCGTCAGGCGACGCTTTCCTGGCCCTATTTTCTGTTGTTCGCAGGCCTGGGTCTGGTCACGCTTTTCACGCTTCTGGACCCGGAGCCCTCCCGGTCACTCGGGCTGATTGAGCGGTTTCTGTTCTGGCTCCTCCATGCGGGCGGGCTGCTTTTCCTGATGCAGGTCAGCCAGTCGGTTCTTTCGCGGGTTCCGCCGTTGCGACGCCTGAACCCCTGGATTCAGATTACGCTTGCGGGCCTGATCGGCACCGCTCTCTTCGCGCCCATTGGAACCGGGCTGGATGAGGTCTTCGGTTTGGCGGCGGTCTCGGACGACCTGAACCTGACCTGGCCTCATCAGGTCCTGAATGCCTTCGGAGACACCGCTCCCGCCGCAGTTTTCATCTGGGTCGGGCTGAACGCCGCGCGCAACCTTCGTTTGCCGACTCTGAGGGATGCGGGTCACAGGGCGCAGCCAGCCCTTAAGGAGCTGGACGGGTTGGCTCAGCCGGCCTCCTTGCGTCTTAAGGATCAGTCGCCAGCGCCCGCCTTGGCCTCGGAGGCGCCGCCGCCGCCATTCTGGTCTCGTGTGCCAAGTTCGCTGGGAGACGACCTTGTCGCACTGACGGCCGAGCTCCACTACCTGCGGGTCGAGACGGTGAATGGAAATGCGCTGATCCTCTATCCTTTCGGGCAGGCTGTGGCTGAACTCGCTGCGTCCAGTTCGAATGGCTCCCAGATCCATCGCTCTCACTGGGTCGCCCATTCCCATGTGGCCACCATCGAAAGGAACGGGGGACGCGTTTTCTGCGTACTGCAAAGCGGAACGAGACTGCCGATCGGCCGGCGGCGGCAAGCGACAATCGTCGCCCGCCTTTCTAGTGTGTGACGGATCGACCAAGCCCGCGCCGCATCTTTCAGCGGCCTGGGCGCTGACCCTGTGCGCATAGGCGGATCGACGGGACGCACCCGGAGTGCGGCATGGGCGTCGGTTGAACGAGCAGCCCATACACTGGTCGTGGCTCTTCCCTTGATATGGGTGCTCGCGCCGTTCGCGCCCCGCGAGTCCGTTTGTGCAGGCGCGGGCGCCGTTCGTGCAGAGCGCCTTGTCGCGGTCGGTGCTCATTCATAGATGCCGGCCTCCAGTACAACGGAGGTTTCAGTATGTTTGAACTCAAGTCCAAGATCCTTCTGGCGACGCTTACCGGCGCCCTCCTCGCAGGAGGCGCTGCTGTTGCGCAGGAGGCAGGTGACCAAGCGGGTTTCTATGCCCGTGCGTATGGTGGAATTTCAACCCTTAGCGACACCAAGGTGAGCGTTGGCGCCTCCTCGGCGTCCGGGAAGTTCAGCGGAAGCACGCTGGCCGGCGGCGCCTTCGGCTACGACTATGAAGGGCCATGGCGAGCCGAGATCGAGTACACTTATCGTTCGAGTAACGTCAAAGTGCCGGACAGCTTCGCGGGCGGCGGGGACTACGCTTCGACCGCGATCCTGGTCAACGGCCTTTACAGCGTTGGCGAAGTGGGCCCGCTGCGACCCTATGTGGGTGCGGGTATCGGCTTCACCCGCGAGGTTGATTTTGACCTGACCAAGCAGAAGGGGCCCTCAGCGCCTCCCTCGAGCGCAGTGGGATCGTACTCGAGTTCAGGTCGCCTCGCCTATCAGGCGATCGCCGGTGCTGAATTTGCGTTCGGCGATCGTTGGTCCGGTTTTGGTGAGCTTCGCGCCTTTGCGATCGATAGCCCCAACCTGTCCGGCCCCGGTGGGAAGAAGCTGAGGGCGGACTATCAGACCTTTGACGTTCTGGTCGGCGTTTCCCGGCGCTTCTGACGAGGGTCGACTGCGCCGCCCCGGCGGCTGCGCGTTGGAAGAAGGCGAAGAGGTCCGGCCCGAGGTCGGACCTCTTGAGCCCGCGAACCGGCGAGAGGAGCTGACTCGCCCGGAACGACGGACGAGCGACCGGGCCGGAGACGGAAGGCGACCGACCCCGCGTCAGGCCGGGCGGTGCGGGGTCAGGTCAGGCGGGCCAGGGCGGACTGAAGGCGCTCGCGCGCCGCCTCGACCTCAGCCAGGCGCTCGCGGTTCTCCTCGACCACCTCCTCCGGCGCCCGGGCCACGAAGTCCGGGTTGTCGAGCTTGCGGCGGGTCTGCTCGGCGGTGGCGGCCAGCCCGGCGATCTCCTTGGCCAGGCGGGCCTTCTCGGCCGCCAGGTCGATGAACTCGGCCACCGGCAGGGCCAGGGTCGCCCCCTGGACCATATACGGGATGGCGCCTGTCGGCGCCGAGGCCTCGACCCGGACCTCAGACACCCGCAGCATCTGGCCGATGACCGGAGCATAGGCGGCGAGCACAGCGGCCTGAGCCGGGTCGGCCTCGACCACCAGCAGGGGCGGCCGGGCGCCGAGGGGCACGTTCAGCTCCGAGCGCACCGAGCGCCCCTCCGCGATCGCGGCGATGACGAGGCCCACCTCGGCGGCGGCCGCGGCGTCGGGCGCCAGCGCCGACAGGTCCGGCCAGCGGGCGGACATCAGGAGGGGCTCGGCCCGGGCGGCGCCCAGGTCGGCGGTCTGGTCCCAGAGTTCCTCGGTCAGGAAGGGCATGACCGGGTGCAGGAGCTTGAGGATGACGTCCATCACCCAGGCCGCCGTGGCCCGGGTCTCGGCCTGGGCGGCGGCGTCGGCGCCGTTCAGGACCGGCTTGGACAGCTCCACATACCAGTCGCAGAAGGTGTTCCAGATGAAACGGTAGAGTAGGTTGGCGGCCTCGTCGAAGCCGCAGCCGGTGATGGCCTCGGTCACCGCGGCGGCGGTGCGGGCGGTCTCGCCGACGATCCAGCGATTGACCGCGCCCTTCACCGCCGAGGGGTCGAAACCCTCGGCCCGGGCGCAGCCATTGACCTGGCAGAACCGCGCGGCGTTCCACAGCTTGGTGCCGAAATTGCGATAGCCCTCAATGCGCTGGGTGGAGAGCTTGATGTCCCTGCCCTGCCCCGACATGGCCGTCAGGGTGAAGCGCAGAGCGTCCGCGCCGTAAGTGTCGATGAGGTCCAGGGGGTCCATGACATTGCCCTTGGACTTGGACATCTTCTTGCCGGCGGCGTCGCGCACCAGGGCGTTGAAGAAGACCCGCCGGAAGGGGACCTCGCCGGTGAAATGCAGGCCCAGCATCATCATCCGGGCGACCCAGTAGAAGATGATGTCGAAGCCGGTGACCAGGGTGTGGGTCGGGTAGAACCGCTTCAGGTCGGCGGTCTCGTCGGGCCAGCCCAGGGTGGAGAAGGGCCAGAGGCCGGAAGAGAACCAGGTGTCGAGGACGTCCTCGTCCTGGCGCAGGGCGGTCTCGGCGCCATAGTGGGCGGTGGCCGCGGCGCGGGCCTCTTCCTCCGTCTCCTCGACGAACACGGCGCCGTCAGGCCCGTACCAGGCCGGGATGCGATGGCCCCACCAGAGCTGGCGCGAGACGCACCAGGGCTCGATGTTCCGCATCCACTCGAAATAGGTCTTGGACCAGGCGGCCGGCTCCAGGACGGTGCGTCCGTCCTCGACGGCGGCGATGGCGGGCCTGGCCAGGGTGGCGGCGTCCACGAACCACTGGTCGGTCAGGTAGGGCTCGACCACCACGCCGGACCGGTCACCGTGGGGCACGACATGGCTAGTGGGATCAATGCCCCGCAGCAGGTCCAGCGCCTCGAACTCGGCCACCACCTTCTTGCGGGCGACGAAGCGGTCCAGGCCCCGGTAGGCCTCGGGCGCCGCGTCGCTGATGCAGCCGAAATCGTCGAGGATATTGATCATCTCCAGGCCATGGCGCTTGCCGACCTGGAAGTCGTTGAAGTCGTGCGCCGGCGTGATCTTCACCGCGCCGGAGCCCTTCTCGGGATCGGCGTAGTCGTCGGCCACGATGGGGATCAGCCGGCCGACGATGGGCAGGCGAACCTTCTTGCCCACAAGGTGGGCGTAGCGCTCATCCTTCGGGTTCACCGCCACGGCGGTGTCGCCCAGCATGGTCTCGGGACGGGTGGTGGCGACGACGATCTCGCCTGAGCCATCCTCCAGGGGATAAGCGAAGCGCCAGAAATGGCCATCCACCTCGCGCTGCTCGACTTCCAGGTCGGAGATGGCGGTCTGCAGGTGAGGATCCCAGTTCACCAGCCGCTTGTCGCGATAGAGCAGGCCCTGCTTGTGGAGGGTCACGAAGACCTTGCGCACGGCGGCGCTGAGCCCTTCGTCGAGGGTGAAGCGCTCACGGCTCCAGTCGCAGGACGCGCCCAGCCGGCGCAGCTGGCGGGTGATGGTCCCGCCGCTCTCGGCCTTCCAGGTCCAGACCCGCTCGACGAAGGCCTCGCGCCCCATGTCGCGCCGGCCGATATTGCCCTCGGTCGCCAGCTGGCGCTCGACCACCATCTGGGTGGCGATGCCGGCGTGGTCGGTCCCGGGCAGCCACAGGGCCGCCCTGCCCCGCATGCGCTCGAACCGGATCAGCACGTCCTGCAGGGTGTTGTTCAGGGCGTGGCCGATGTGCAGCGAGCCCGTGACATTGGGCGGCGGGATGACCACGGAAAAGGGCTCGGCCGACGGATCGTCTGTCGGCGAGAAGGCGCCCGAGGCTTCCCATCGGGCATAGAGCCGGGGCTCGGTGGTCTTGGGGTCGAAGGTCTTGTCAAGCATGGTGGTTTCCGGGGCCCCGTAACGGAAGGGTTGCAGGCGTCAAGAGCGCACCGTGAAGTCAGCAAGGCGGCGATAGCCCTCCACCATGGAGACCGGGCAAGACGGACTGTCCCGCCTGACTTAGGCGGCCCTCGTCCTGACGCGAATGAATTCTAACGAACTCGCCCGCTACGGGATATCCGCTCGATCTCCGCCTGGATCTGAGCTTCGACGATGGCTGGAAGGTTCTCGTCCAACCACTGCTTGAGGAGCGGCTTAAGAAGCTCCCGCACGACGTCCTCAAGGGTCCGGAAGTCCTGTGGCATGAGCAGCGAGGCCGAGAGGTGGCCAAACGCAGCGGCGGCGACTGCGGCGGTGGGACCTGAAACCAGTTCGGGCTCCGGATCAACAGGGGACTCAACCCGCTCTGTCAGCTCCAGAACATCTTCTTCCTCGAGGGGTTCCGGCTCTGGCTCTGGCTCTGGCTCTGGCTCTGGCTCTGGCTCTGGCTCTGGCTCTGGCTCCGCCATAGGTACCGTTGGAAAGTCTTCGTCGACCGGTTCGACGTCATCCTCCGAGATGATCCTGCGGATGGAGGCGAGGATTTCCTCCATTGTCGGTTCTTGCTTGCTCTCGTCGGACATCCGCCACCGCGATTCGGGTAAGGGCCAAGCTCAACGCAGAGGCTAGGCCCACAGAACTTAACACGCAATTCCCAGAGGGCATGCGCGTGCAACAAGCCGGTAGATAACCGATTCCCCGGGGTTCTTACCGTCGATGGCGCAGCGAGGCCCGGGGGGGGTCCTACTTTGCCGAAGCCATCCCCTCCTTCAGGGAAGATTTTGGAGGCGGCGCCGGGCGGTCCGGGATCACCGCCGGCTTTGGGACCATCACGCCATCCAGCGCAGAACCCGGGGTCTCCCAGGGAACCCAGCCCCAGGTGACCCGCAGCTTGTTGAAGTTGGCGGTGGGATCATATCTGGGCGCCTCCGGAACGAGGTAGCTGGCCTGGAGCCGTCCGACCTGTCCAAGCACGCCTGTGGCCGCGACGTACTCATCCCGTCGGGCGCTGATCTGGGCTAATTCGGCGGCCCGAAGTTCCTGCTCCGCGTTCAGCACATCAATTGTGGTTCTCAGCCCCACCCTCTGCTCCTGGAGGACCCCCTCGGCGGCGATACGCGCAGCGCGGACCTGCTTGTCCGTCGCCTCGATATTGCTGCGGGCGGCCTGCAAGGCGCTCCAGGACTGCGTGATCGCCAGTCGGACCGTCCTGCGCGCATTCTCCACGCCGAGGCGGTCGACATTGTTGCGCTCGGTCGCGGCCCGGATTCTGGAAAGGGTCTGCCCCCCGGAAAAGATCGGAACAGAGACCACCGCCGCGCCGGACAAAGACCGCGAGAAGGCATCGGTGTGAAGCGGGGTCGCCAGGCCGCTGTATCCTAGCTGTCCCTGCAGGGCCACGGTCGGCATCTGCTCCGCCCGAGCGCCCGCCACCCGCGCGCGACTGGCCTGCTCGGCGTACTCGGCCGCGCGTACGGTGGGGCTGCCGCTTTCCGCCAGGTCCCAGGCCTGTTCAATGGAGCCCGGTATGAGAAAGCTGATCGGAGGCTCCGGCGCCAGGTCGCCTGGCCCCTGACCCACCACCGCCTCGTAAGCTGCGCGAGAGGTGGCCAGCGTTGCCTGGGCGGAATTCAAGAGGGCAACGGCAGCTGCGAGGCGGGCTTCGGACTGGGCGACATCCGTTCGTGTGATCTCGCCAACCTCGAACCGGGCGCGGGATTCATTGAGTTGTCGCTGCAGGACGGCGACATTGGTTTGACGTATGCGCAACGCCTCCTGGTCACGCCGGACATCGACATAGGACTGGATCACCTGGCCAAGAATCTGGGCCTCGGCGCGCCGCAGGCCCTCCCGGCCGGAGAGGACGTCGGCCTCGGCAGCCGAAACTGCAGAGGCGACTCGCCCGCCGCTATAGATCGGCTGGGTCAGGGAAAGGACAGCTGAGCCGGAGTTGCTCTCGACATCGGCAAGCGGACGAGTGCCGGGAATTGTCGTCTCGGTCCATGTGGCGCGGCCGCTGACAGACAAGGTCGGCCGAAAGCCCGCCCGAGCCTGATACCAGCTCTCGTCCAGCGCCCGCAGCTGAGCGCGCTGGGCCTGAAGCGTCGGATTCGAAGCGTAGGCCATGGCGATCGCCTCGGCCAGGGTCTCGGCGCTGGCCGCAGTTCCCGCAAGCGATATCGCCGCCAGAGAGACCGCTGCAAGCCAACGGCTGCGACGACGCGTGATCATCTCTTTTCCCCAAAAGCCGGACAGATCGAACATTCGCCTATATGACCGGCGTTTTCCCCACTGGCCAGTGGACTCGACCTTAAGGTTTTTTCACTCGGTGACGGCCGCGCCGGTTTTTCAGCAGAACCTTCCAGCCTGATCTTCAGAACACGAAGCCAACCTGGGGCGCAAGCCCGGGCAGGAAGGCGGGAGCAGAGTCAAAGCCTATGCGTCGACCTAAGCCCTCGGCAGTCTTGAGGTAGACGACGGCGCGTCCTGCCGGCCCCTGGCGTTCGATAACAGCTGCTCGCCCGCCGACAGACAAGGCCTGCAGCCAGGTGTCCGGGATACGCCCTACGGCGCCTTCACAGACGACGATGTTGAAGGCGCCGGCCGGCGGCCTGAAAAGGTCTTCCTCGTCGAACCGCGTTACAGTCACACCGCACGCGTCCAGAAGCGCTGCGGCGTAGGGCGCCGCAATCGCAAGCGCGGACTCACCTGCAACCGGTTCGATCAGCTGGACCAGCTTGGCGACATCCCGTGGCCTCAGCAATCGCCGGCCTGGCGCGTACTCGGGTTCGAGATCGGCGTAGGCTTGATGAGCACGGTTTGCGGGTAGGAAGTCCTCGCGCGGGATGCGCCACATGGCGTCCTGAATCCGCAGGTCGGTTACATCGGCCGTCCGGACCTGGCTTTCCACCATATTGAGGCGGGCTGCAGACAAATCGTCCATGACGTCTCCGTTGGCTGCGGACAGCGCGAGCGCCCCTGCGCCCCAGGGGGCTTGACGGGAGAAACCCTCTATACGGCCCGGGCTGAGGCCAATGCAATGCAGGCCTTCCCGGACAGACGATGATCGGGCGCGAATCCTGAAGGACCTACTGACGCCTGGCCCGGATCATGTTCCGATCCGTCCACATGTCTCCAAGTCCATGAATACCGGCAAACCATCCCCCCCACCCAAAAGCACCCCTGAAAACCTGGAGTTACGACAGGAGATTGCCGCGCCCTGCAGGTTCTGTTAGCGAAACCCTGACTGGCTTTGGCCGGGTCGGCCTGATGGCGGAGTGGTGACGCAGCGGACTGCAAATCCGTGCACCCCGGTTCGATTCCGGGTCAGGCCTCCAGAACGCAACAAATAGCGAATCCCGTGGGCCGGCCGACCCGGCCCGACTTCTGCAGGGTCAACCCTCGCCTGCACGCTTGTCCGTGACGTCGCTCAGGCCTTTGAGAAGCAGCTTGCGCTGGGAAGCGCTCAAGTTCCGCCCCTGCGCCCGAAGCACCTTCAGGGTCGAAACGTGCACTTCGACAGCGTCCCAGTCGCACGTATGGTGTGCGCGACTTCTTGTGACGAGTTCGCACACGGCGCGCGCGCACTCCACCAGGCCAGAGCCAGGAAGGCCTGCACCGGCATCAATGATCTTTGCGGCCCTGTCGTACAGCTCATCAAGGCTGAGGTCAGCACGATTTGGATTTCCCGCTCCGTAGGCGCGCTCAATCTCCGCCAGATGTTCATCGATGATCGCAATGCTTGCGTCTTTCACCCCATCAAGCGCCGCGTTCGCCCGCTTAACCGCCGTACTGACGGTGATCCCGCCGCCGCTCCGCGCGAGTTTGGCCAGCTTGTTCGTCACGCGGATAAATTGAACCTTGCTCACAGAACCACCTTTGCCGGCTTCATCAACGCATCGATCTCAGACTGACTGAGATTTGGCTGACTGGCTTCCCCTACCTCGCCTGTCAGGTCGTCGCAACGCCTGCCCTCTGTTCCTACCGGCGGTCCGAGACGCTTGAACCGGCGGTCCGGGCCGGCATAGGTCTCGCCCTGGACGAACATGCGGTCTTCGTGACTCAACCAGAAGAGCCGCTGCAGGAGGACGCGCGGCACCAGGGGCTTGGCGATCGTGAAGTTCGCCCCGAGATCACGGCCCAGGGCGACATCGGACTGAGGCGTGTGGGCCGTAATGATTACAATCGGCAAATAGCGCATCGGCTCCGGCGCCTCCCGCCGTATCCATTCGGTGAGCGCATAGCCGGTTTCGCCCGGCATCTGGGCGTCGGTCAGGACGCAGTCAATTCCGCCGCGCGAGATCGCCTGACGCGCCTGCGCCGCACTGTCGACCTTTGTCATGTTGCGAACCCCGAACCCGAGGACAACTTGCGCCATGATGTCGAGGGCGTGGGCGTTATCATCCACCAGAAGAAAGTGGATTCCTTCAAGCTTGAGCTTGTCTCCATCGAGCATGCGCCTGAAGCCCGACATGGCGGCTCACCAAAGTTCGAGGTCGGGGTCGTCGGCTGTGTCGACAACCTTGTTTGCAAGGCGATCACGAAGCGCCGCCAACCTGATATCCATCAGTAGTTCATTGGGCACTTCGAAATCCACTGGGCAATCCTTGTTCACCCTATCAAGCAGGCGTCCAATCTCAATCAACGTTTGCGAGACCAGGTCAAGCGCTTGCATTCGCTCAATAAGAATATTGGAGAGCCGCTCATTGGCGAGTTCCTCAATGACCAGATGAAAATCACTTGCAATGACAGCGTTTTTCCTGAGCTCCTTCGCCAGTCCGCCAAGTATGAGCCGAAGCGTCAGTTCCGGGAGAGGGGGTCTCCGATACGGATTCCGCAGATTGAGCCTGGGCGTGCATCAGAAGAGTTCAATCCCGTCTTCGACAACTTGACGCGGAGCTTTGCCGGCAGGCAGCTGCTCCACGAACTGATCAACTTCTCGCTGGCGGGCGCGACCGCCTACGGGCCAGAACTCGATGCGGCGGGCGCGACGCCCTCCGAGACTTTCACTGACCAGGGGTATCCCTTCCGTCGCCAGGAATTCGCGAGCGAAAATCGCATTTTCGGCGCCGATATCGTTCAAACGATCCATGATCTTGGCGCCACCAAACAACTTCGCCTGGAGCCTGTCTCGAGACGCTCCCAGCTTGAGCAGGTCATTGATCAGCACCTCCATGGCGTAGGCGCCGTAACGCATGGCTTCCTGCCCGTCACCCGACGCCAGAAGAAAGTGATTCATTCCTCCCACGCCGCGCTCCGGATCGTAGAGGCAGGCGGCCACGCAGGAACCCAGCACTGACGACAACGACGCATGGGGGTCTGCCGACACGCAATGCTCACCCTGCACGACATGGATCTTGATCGCTCGGGAAGCGGGCGCGGGCGGGTCAATGACAGTCATGTGAGCACCCCGAAAACTTCCTCGATCTTCCCGCGGAGCGTGGCGACGGTGAAAGGCTTTACCAGATAATTGTTCACACCGTATTGAGCCGCCCGCCGCACGAGCTCCGGGTCCGCACGTCCCGTAAGCATGATCACAGCTGTATTTCGAATCGGCTCGTGGGCGCGGATCGCCCGGAGCAGACCAAGGCCGTCCAGCTTCGGCATGTTGTAATCCGTGATCACCAGATGGGCGGGGCGCGCCACGAGCGCAGCGACAGCCTCCTCGCCATCGCCGGCTTCACGCGTGTTCGTGACCCCAATCTGTTGCAGGCCATTTCGAACCAGGGAGCGGATCGTTCCCTGGTCGTCGACGATGAGCACAGATAATGCGGACGCGGCAGGCATCTAACGCCTCTTCTCAGCAAGGGTCAGGATCATCGGACCGATCTTGTCGAGCGTGACCTGATGCTCGACCCCGCCCATCTCATGGGCCACGCGGGGCATACCGTAAACGACACTGCTTTCCTCATTCTGACCTACCGTGCGGGCGCCCGCATCGCGCATCAGCTTGAGCGACGCGGCGCCGTCGCGCCCCATTCCGGTCAGGATCGCCCCGACAGCGGCCGGCCCGCAGGCGGAGGCGACGGATGCGAACAGGGCGTCAACCGAGGGACGATGACCGCTGACAAGGTCGCCAGCGCGCAAACGACATTGCAACCCGGGGCCCGCCTTCACGACTTCCAGATGCGTTGCCCCGCCCGGCGCGAGATAGACCCGGCCCGTCTGCAGCGGCGCCCCGTCAAACGCTTCAGATACCGTTGCCGGCGTTGCGCGGTCGAGCCTGGCGGCGAAACTGCCCGTGAAGACCGACGGCATATGTTGGGTGATGACAGTGGGCGGGCAGTTCGCGGGGAAGTGGGAAATCACGTTCAGGAGCGCTTCGACCCCTCCTGTAGATGCGCCAATCGCAATGACATCATCGGAACCCGCATAGTCGGAAGCCGGCTTCACCGGGGCGGGAGAGGACGAGGGCCGCACACGGGCCTTCGCCGCCGCCTTCACGGTCTGGGCCAGGTCCCCCAGTCCGGCCCTTGCGTCAATGGTGTTGGAGGGCTTTCCGATACAGTCCACAGCGCCAAGTTCAAGAGCGCGAAGGGTCGCCTCCGCGCCCGCCTGCGTCAGGGTTGAGACCATGACGACAGGCATGGGCCTCAGCCGCATGATACGCTCAAGGAAGTCGAGGCCGTTCATGTTCGGCATTTCGATATCCAGGGTGATGACATCCGGATTCTGGTCCTTGATCGTCTGGCGCGCCTCATGAGGATCGCCGGCGAAACCAACGACATCGATGTCCGGATCCCTTCGGAGCAGGGCTCCGATCAGACCTCTCATTGTGGGGGAGTCATCGACAACGACAACGCGAACCGGGCTCATGGGCGGGAGGCCTCCATCCGCCGATAGACTGTCAAACCATCCGATACCAAGCCCCGGACGTTGGCGCTGACGCGTTCGGAGTGGCCGATGTAGAGCCGACCCTCTGCCCCCAACAGAGGCGCGAAGCGCGAGCAAATGCGGTCCTGAGTCGGATCGTCGAAATAAATCATCACGTTTCGGCAGAAAATGGCGTCGAAGGGGCCACGCACCGGCCATTCCCCAATGAGGTTGAGCGCCTTGAAGGTCACCAGGGAACGCACCTCTTCGCCCATCTCCCAGGAGTTACGGTCGTTCGATGCTCTTCGCATCCAGCGATCCCGCTGCGGCGCAGGAATGGGGGAGACCAGGTCAAATGGATAGACGCCCGCCCGGGCCTGATCGAGAATCCGGGAGTCGATGTCGGTGGCCAGGATCTTGACGTCGAGCTTCGGGGCTTCAGGCAGGACCGAGAGCAAGGTCAGGGCCATCGAGTAGGGTTCCTGCCCGCTTGAGCACGCCGCCGACCACAGACGCATACGGCCGCCATCCTTGAGGAAGGGTATCGCGGGCTTGAGCACCTCCTCACGCAGGTGGTCGAAGTGGTGAGGCTCACGGTAGAAGCGAGTCACATTGGTGGTCAGCGCATTCAACATAGCGCCGCGCTCCACCTCGCCCTCCGGGGAAGCGAGAAGCTCGCAATACGCCGCGAACGAGACGAGCCCGAGGGCGCGCACCCGCTTCGCAAGTCGTGAATAGACAAGGCTCGCCTTGGTTTCCGTCAGCGCGATGCCGGCCTGCTCATGGATGAGGGCGGCGATGGTGCGGAAGTCGTCGCTCGTGAAGCTGTACTCGCCCTCGACAAGGACGTCAGGGTCAGGCGCGCGCCGAAGACCCGACCCGTTCACGCCGCAAGGCTCTCGACGTCTGGCAGGAGTCTTTCGACAGCGATCTCACTGACCATTCGCTCGTCGATCGTGATCAGGCCGCGGATGAAGGCTTTGGACTGATCGCCGCCAACATCTGGTGTCGCCTGAATCTGGTCAGGGCTGATCGACAGAATGTCGGAAACAGCATCGACAAGGAGGCCGACCAGGCGCTCACCTACCTGCACGACAATGATGACCGAACGCTCCGACGGCTGGGTGGGCGGCAGGTCCAGCCTTTCGGCCAGGTCCATAATCGGAAGCACCGCACCGCGCAGGTTGATCACGCCGCGCATGTACTGAGGACTTTGCGGAAGGGGCGTCGCCGGGCTCCAGCCCCGGATCTCCCGGACCGACATGATGTCGACGCAGTATTCCTGCCCCCCTGTCCAGAAGGAGGTCAACTCGCGGCGTTCGCTCGCCATCTGGGCTGATTGCTGGTTCATGTTCACTCCGCAGCTTGAATTGACGGTTGAGGTGTCCGAAGCGGTTCACGCTTGTGCATTGCGACCAGTGCGTCGACGTCAAGGATCAGTGCGACCCGACCGTCGCCAAGGATGGTCGCGGCGGCGATCCCGGGGACCTGCTGATAATTGGACTCCAACGACTTGATCACGACCTGCCGCTGACCGTGAATGCTATCGGCCACGAGGGCGGCGCGACCGCCGACCTCGCTATCGACGAGCAGGACGACGCCCTCGGCGGGACTGACATCCCCGGCTCGGAACCCGAGGACCCTGCCGACGTCAACCAAAGGAACGTAGGAGTCGCGCACGGCGAGCACCGACCCTTGAGCGCCGATTTTCTTGACTTCATTTGACGTCGGCCGAAGGCTCTCGACAATCGCGGTGAGCGGTACGACGAGGGTCTGTCCCGCCACGTCAATGACCATGCCGTCCAGCACCGCCAGAGTCAGCGGAAGGCTCAGCGTGAAGGTCGAGCCGAGGCCGGGTCTGGAACTGATCGAAATCCGCCCGCCAAGTCCCTGAACCGACTTGCGGACGACGTCCATGCCAACGCCGCGCCCGGAGATGTCGGATACGGTCTTGGCTGTCGAGAATCCAGGAAGGAAGATCAGATTATCGACCTCCTCATCTGAAAGCTGAGCGTCCGCGGAAACCAGACCCCGGTCGACCGCGAGCTGCCGCACGCGCTGGCGATTGATTCCCCTTCCGTCGTCGCCGACCTCGATGACGATCCGACCGCCGCGATGCAGGGCCGCGAGACGGACGGTTCCCTCCGTCGGCTTACCCGCCGCCGCTCGCTCGTCGGGCGATTCAAGGCCATGATCGATGGCGTTGCGCAACATATGGGTAATCGGCTCCGAGATCCGTTCAATGACGGTCTTGTCGACCTCGGTGCTTTCCCCTTCGGTGATGAGCCGCACCTGCTTTCCGGTCTGTCCCGCGATCTCTCGCACCAGACGGGGCATTCTCTGAAACACGGATTTCACGGGCTGCGCCCGGATCGCCATGACGCTGTCCTGTATGTCCCTGGTCAGCTGCTCGAGTTCATCGAGGCCCCTGCCGACATCGGAGGAGGCCGCAAAACCGTGACCTGCGACCCTCTGGGCCAGCATCGCCTGGTTGATGACCAGTTCGCCGACGAGGTCGATGAGCTTGTCAATTCGCTCCGGATCGACGCGGATTGTCGATTGAGCCGCCTTCTCCGCCGGTGGCGGCGCAGTCATTGCCCGCATGGAAGTCGGGTCGGAAGCCGCCGCTTGAGGTTCGGCAAGGGAGGTCGTCACCAGCGCGACGGCGACCGGTTCTTCCTTCACCTCCACTGGTTGGGACGACTTCTCGGCGCCCCCTGCCCGTGCGGCGGCGATAAGAGCGGCGATATCGGCGACCTCAGCGGGCTCGGCGACCGCAGCCGGCGCCGACTCCCGAACGATCGTCGTCGAGCAGCGACCTTCCACGAACTCGAAGACCGAGCGAATCCGATCCTCGGGGGCGTCGGTCACAAGACGCACCTTCCAGGCGAAGTGCGCCGATTCCGGATCGAGGCTGTCGAAGCTCGGGAGGGCGTCGTCCAGTAACTCGACCTCTATCGCGCCAAGCCGCTCGATCTCGCGGATGAGCAGGCCAGCCTCGTTGGCGGTCGCATAGAGCTCATCCATCGGCTGGAAGGTGATGCTCCAGACCTGCTCGCCGGGCCCCTCCTCCACCTCAGGCAGGCTCAGCATGATGGGCTTGAAGACAATGCCGTCGGCATTGGGCTGGCCTTCCGGCTCGGCGGCGACCGTGTCCCGTGGGACTGGGTCCGGCTCGGCTTCCGGCGAGAGCCCGGGAGGCGGACCACCCGAGATCCAGCCCTCCAGCTCCTCGACCATTATGGCGGTCGAGGCGGAATCGCCTTCGCCCCCGGCCTTGGCGGCCGTTACGTGATCCGCAAGGACGTCGGCCGCGCGAAGCAGGACCTTGGGCAGTTCCAGCCGAAGTTCTGTCGCCCCGCTGCGGACCTGCTCCAGCAAAGTCTCGAAGACGTGGGCGAAACGCACCAGAGCTTCGAGACCGAACGCGCCGGCGCCGCCTTTGATCGAGTGGACAGCGCGAAACACCGCGTTGACGAGCTCGGGGTCGGTGCTTCCGGCATCGATGCTCAGCAGGCCCGCCTCAAGATCCGCTAGGAGTTCGTCGCACTCCTGGAAGAAGGTAACCTTGATTTCCTCAAGCTCGTCCATGGGCTCAGGCCGCCACCTTCCGGATCACGTCAAGCAGCTTGTCGGGGTTGAAGGGCTTGACGATCCACCCGGTCGCCCCGGCCTCCCTCGCCCTCGCCCTTTTTTCGGGATCGCTTTCCGTTGTCAGAACAAGGATCGGGGTGGCCCGGTAGACCGCGTCTTCCCGCACCTTCTCAATGAATCCGAAGCCATCCAGCTTGGGCATGTTGATGTCGGTGATGATCACGTCCGCCCCGCTCTCGCTGAGCACTTCGAGACCATGCTCGCCATCGACGGCCTGGGTGACCGTGAACCCTCCTCCGGCGAGCGCCAGACGGAGCATCTCACGCATCGTCCGTGAATCGTCGACTGTAAGGACCTTTATCAAGAGAGTGCTCCAGTTGTTTCGGCCCGCATGCCGAGATGAGCTTCAGCGGCAAAGAGAGCGACCGCTTCGGAAAAAGCAGAGGATCTGGGCCCGATCGTCAGGTCGTGACCCTCTTCAGACCAGGCGCGCCGGGCGGCCACCAGAACCTGCAGGCAAAGCCCCCCTAACCGCTCCACATCCGAGGCGTCCAGCTGAACGGAAACCCCGCGATGCTCTGTCAGCGACGCCTTCAACGGGCTGGCGGCCTTGAGATTCAGTACGGGGTCCAGACGGAGCGTGCTGGTCATGGCCTAGAACTCCTCCCAGCCATCTTCCGCGGGCTTCAGAGCAGTCGCGCCGAAGGTCTCCGCGATCCGCCGGGTCGCGGCCCGGGCGGGAGATGGCCGCGGCCTGGCGTCGGCCGAGGCCGGCTGGACCGCAAGGCGGGATCCGCCCTGAGCCGCGGCGCCAGTCCGGAACCGGGAAATGAGCCGGTTCAGTTCCGCCGTCTCCGACTTGAGGGCGTGCGTGGCGGCGGTGGACTGCTCGACCATGGCCGCGTTCTGCTGAACCACCTGGTCCATCTGGTTGACGGCCGTGTTGACCTCCGCCAGGCCCGTAGCCTGCTCCTGAGCCGAGGCGGCGATCTCTGAAATCAGCGCA
>JBJTFE010000146.1:0-4911 GCA_046093265.1 Phenylobacterium sp.
ACGACGCGGCCTTCGGCTGGCGTATGTACGACATCGCCGTGGCCCTCACGCACCAGCAGTCAGCGCCGGATTTCGAGGCCGTCCGCGACGCCTTCCTGGCCGGCTACCGGAGCGTGCGCGACCTGCCGGAGGCCGAGGCGGCCCAACTGCCCCAGTTCCTGCTGGTGCGAGACCTCGTCCAGCTGGGATGGCTGCACGAGCGGCCGGAGATCGAAACGGGAGACGGGCTGCCGGGCCGGATCGACCAGATCCGCCGAAGCTGCCTCGCCCTGCTGGCGGAGGGACGACCCACCTACTCCCCGATCCCGTAGACCCGCGCCGCCGTCCCGGAGAACATCAGGTCTTTCTCGGCCTCGGAGTAGGGGGCGGCGATGCGCTTCAGGCCGTTCCACAGGGTCCGGTAGGACAGGCTCGCCCGGTCGACGGGGAAGTTGCTCTCGAACATGCAGCGGTCGGGGCCGAAGAGCTCGATGGCCGCCCGATACCAGTCGCCCCGGGCCGCGGCGAAGGCCGCGGAGTCCGGGGCGCCGGTCTTGTGCCAGTCCCAGCCGTTGATGGGCATGGCCATGCCGCCCAGCTTGACCGTCACGTTCGGGCAGGCCGCCAGCCCGGCCATGTCCGCCCGCCATTTCGGGAAGTATTCGTCGCGCTTGCCGGCGTAGGGGCCGATGCCCAGCGGCCCGCCCAGGTGGTCGAGGATAATGCTGGCGTCCGGGAAGGCCCGGGCCAGGTCCGTTAGCTCCGGGATCTGCGGGTGGAAGAGCCAGGCGTCGACGGTCAGGCCCCGGTCCGCCAGCTTCGCAATGCCCCGCCGGAAGGTCGCGTCGAGATAGAGGTGCGGCGGCGGGTGGTGGTGGGAGGGACGGATGGCGTCCGAGGCGTCCCAAGCGGCGGCGTGACGGATTCCCCGGAACAGGCCCTCGCCCGCCTCGAGATGGGCGTCCAAAAGGGCGTCGAGATCGTCGGGCGCCAGAAGGTCCGCCGAGCCGACAATCGCCGCCACCCGCGCCCCCTTCCCGTCCCGTGACGCCTGGGCGATCCGGGCGACATAGGCGGTCTCGCCCGAGCGGCGCAGGGCCTCGGGCCCGTCGGTGAGGTAGCCGGTCATGCATTCCACGAAGACCGTGGCCTCGACCCGGTGGCCGT
Source organism: Phenylobacterium sp. (assembly GCA_046093265.1). Classification (GTDB taxonomy): domain Bacteria; phylum Pseudomonadota; class Alphaproteobacteria; order Caulobacterales; family Caulobacteraceae; genus Phenylobacterium. The sequence goes on from JBJTFE010000146.1 coordinate 1,147, forward strand.
CCCCCGTGTCGGCCCTCAGCTCGTCCAGCAGGTAGGCTGGTCCCGCCCCCGCCGGCCAGAGATGGTGGTGCGGGTCGAGGATCCGCCGGCCGGAATCCAGGACGGGCTCGGCTTCCGTCGCGGATGGCTTGTCCATGAGGCGGGCCTCCCCTAATCGCTTCGGGAACGGCGGCTTGCCTGCCGTCCGGCCCGCCGCCAGACTGGACCCGGCGGGCCGGAGGCTCAAGGTCTGGGGCTCAAGGCCTGACCCCGACGGGAGGAGCAAGATGGACCTGTCCTACAGCCCTGAATACGAGGCCTTCCGCACCGAGGTGCGCGGCTTCCTCGAGACCCACCGCAGCCAGGCGCCCGGCCATGGCGGGAACGGCCTGACCTGGCAGAAGCTGCTGATCGGGAAGGGCTACGCCGCCCGCACCATCCCGGTGGAGTACGGCGGCTACGGCGCCGAGCCGGACATCCTGAAGTCGCGGATCATCGCCGAGGAGTTCGCCCGGGCCCAGCTGTCGCCCGGTCTGGGCGGCCAGGGCATCTCCATGCTGGTCCCGACCCTGCTCGAGATGGGCTCGGAGGAACAGAACCGCCAGTTCATCGGCCCGACCCTGCGCGGCGAGATGCTGTGGTGCCAGGGCTATTCGGAACCCAACGCCGGCTCCGATCTCGCCGCCCTCGCCACCAAGGGGGTGCTGGAGGGGGGCGAGTGGGTGATCAACGGCCAGAAGATCTGGACCTCCACCGCCCACCTCGCCGACTGGATCTTCTGCCTCGTGCGCACCGAGCCCGACGCCCCCAAGCACGAGGGCATCAGCTTCCTGCTGTTCGACATGAAGACCCCGGGCATCGAGATCCGTCCCCTGGTGGACATGACCGGCGCGGCCAACTTCAACGAGGTCTTCTTCACCGACGTCCGCGTGCCCGCGCACCAGATCGTCGGCCGGCGGGGCGAGGGCTGGAAGGTGGCCAACGCCATCCTGCGCCACGAGCGCGGCTCCCTGGCAGATCCCAATGTCATGCAGAGCCGGCTGAACGCCCTCATCGACCTGATGAAGGCCGAGACCCTCGACGGGAGCCGGGTGATCGACAACCCCGTCTACCGCGACCGGCTGATGGCCATCCAGGGCCGGGTCCAGGCCCTGCGCTGCAATGACCTGCGCCTGCTCTCGGCGGCGGTGAACCGGCAGTCCGCCCCCCTGGCGGGCATGGTGGTCAAGCTTCAGGGCACCGAGCTGCGCCACGAGCTGGAGGGCTTCGCCGTCGACGTCATGGGCGAGCTGGGCCTGCTCTACGGCGACACGACGCGCCTGCGCGGCGGCGGCTCCTGGCAGAGGGACTACATGTACTTCCTCGGCCTGATCATCGGCGGGGGCACCTCGCAGATCCAGAAGAACATCATCGCCGAGCGCGGGCTGGACATGCCCCGCGAGCCCAAGCTGGCCAAGGCCTGAGGAGACACGCCATGGAATTCGGACTCTCCGAAGAGCAGGTCATGCTGCAGGACGCCCTGACCCGGTTCTTCTCCGGGACCGGCGGCCTAGCCCGCACCCGCGTCTTCGCCGCCGGAAGCGACCGGCGGGCGCCGGACGTCCTGCAGGGCCTGGCCGAGCTGGGCGTCACCGGCCTGGTCATCCCCGAGGCCCATGGCGGGGTGGGGCTTTCCCTGCTGGACGCCGCCCTCGCCGCCGAGCAGCTGGGCCGCTTCGTCGCCCCCGCGCCCTTTGCGGGCACGGCGGTCATGGCGCCCCTGGCCCTCCTGAGGGCCGGCGATGCAGGCCAGCAGGCCGCCTGGCTGCCGAAGCTGGCCTCGGGCGCCGCCGTGGCGGGGGTCGCCCTCTCCGAGGTCACAGGCGCCCGGGACGGGGCCGGGGTCGAGGCCCGCGACGGGCGCCTGCACGGCCGGGCCCAGTTCGTGGTGGACTACGAGGCCGACCTCTACATCGTCGCTGACCGGGCGCGCGGCCTGCACCTGGTGGCGGCGGACGCCCCAGGCCTCACCCGCACGGACTTCCGCACCATCGACGCCACCCGGCCCACCGGCGAGCTGGTCTTCGACGGCGTCGCGGCCGAGCCCCTGAAGGCCGGCGACGCACCCGCCGCCGTGCGCGCCATGATCGACGCCGGCCGGGTCATGCTGGCCGCCGACACCCTGGGCGCGGCCCAGGACATGCTCGACCAGGCGGTGGCCTACGCCAAGGGCCGGGTCCAGTTCGGCCGGGCCATCGCCACCTTCCAGGCGGTGAAGCACATGTGCGCCGAGATGGCGGCGTCGCTGGAGCCCTGCCGGTCCCTGGTCTGGTACGCGGGCCACGCCCTCGACCACCTGCCGGAGGAGGCCTCGGTCATGGCCTGCCACGCCAAGGCGCACCTGTCCGAGGTGGGGACCTTCGTGGCCCGCACCTCCACCGAGGTGCACGGCGGCATGGGCTTCACCGACCTTGTCGGCCTGCACTACTGGTTCAAGCGCATCGGCTTCAACCGCCAGGTCCTGGGCGGCCCGCAGGCCGTCCGCGCCGAGGCGGCGGCCCTTCAGGGACTGGCGGCCTGAGGCCGGGGCGGACGGCGCTTCAGTCGTCGCCGCCGTCGCCCTCCTTGCCCTTCATCTCGGCGAGGGTGCGCAGGTTCGCCTCGTGGCCGTCCCGGGTGATGGTGTAGGTCAGCATCACGGCCAGCATGGTCATCCAGAGGGCCAGTATGGTCGGCACGTAGAACAGGCCCAGGCGGAACAGGGTCTCCTCGGACACCTGGCTGGGGTCAGCCCCGGCCTGGAGGCCCGCCAGGGTCAGGACGAAGGTGGCGGCGGTGAGCCCCAGGCCCCCCACCACCTTCCGGATGAAGGCCGAGGCGGCGAAGAAGATGCCCTCTGACCGCCGCCCCGTCTTGATCTCGGCCTGTTCAACCAGGTCCGCCATCATGGCGCCTGACAGGATCTGAAAGCAGATGATCAGTCCGACATCGATCATGGTCGTGAAGAAGACGAACCAGAAGACCATGGGGCTGGAATTGTCCGGCAGGATCCCCAGGAGCCGAAGGACGATGGGCATGGGCGAGCCCAGGAAGGCGATGAGGCCGATGATGATCGCGCCCTTCTCCTTGCCGATGGTCCGGCTGACGATGGGCGCCAGGACCGCGCCGAGAATGGCCGAGACGAAGACCCCGCTGGTGGTCAGGCCTGACTGCTGGGTGCTGAAGTCCCAGAAGTAGGTGTAGAAATAGAAGGCCAGGGCGGCGGAGAGGCCGCCCGCGACCGATCCGAAGATGGCCGAGATGAACAGGGCCAGGAAGGACCGGTTGGACAGGGTCTCGAAGATCTCCTTGAAGACGATCAGCGGGCTGAGCCGCCGCTTCGGCGGGGCGGGCTTCAGGTGCATGATCCGGCTGTGCGTGCCGATCGACGACGCCAGGACCGAAAACAGCAGCAGGCCCGAGGCGATCATCCCGTAGGTCCGGTAGGCCTCAGGATTGAACTGGCCATTCGGGATGGCCGCCGTGGCGAACAGCGGGAACAGGACGATGAAGTTGAACACCGACATCGCATTGCCGCCGGTCCAGCCGAAGTAGGAGCGATAGGCCTGCAGGGAGCTGCGCTCGTCATAGTCGTCCGTGAGTTCGGGCGCGAGGGCGGTGCTGGGAATCTCGTAGATGGAGATCAGCATCCGCACCACGATCGACAGGATCAGCAGGTAGAGGAAAAGATGGAAGTCCTGCCAGCCCTGCGGCGGACTCCAGAGCAGGAAATAGGTCCCGGCGATCGGGACGGCGGCGGCGTACATG
>JBJTFE010000147.1:0-3207 GCA_046093265.1 Phenylobacterium sp.
GTCGGCCCGGGTCGGAGGCGGCCTCACGGCGGGCGTCGGCGGCCTCGCGGGCGAAGGTGCGCTTCAGCTGGTCCTGGTCCTTCGCCAGGCGCGAGCGCAGGGCCGGAATGGCTTCCACCACCGCCGGCCAGCGATAGCTGAAGGTGTAGTCCGCCGTCTTCACCTCGACCCCGCCGGGCTTCGGCGCCGGGCCGGCGGCGGTCAGCAGGAGCGCAGAGACGAGGGTCAGGAGTCGGCGGCCCGCCACCGGCGCTACACCACGTCGCCGGCGGCGGCCTCGGCCAGAAGATAGAGCCGGCCGGCCTCGGTGGACAGGAGGGCGCCCACTTCCCGGCCCGACCGGTCGCGGCGGTTGGCCGTCTCGATCTCGGTCTGGTAGCGGGCCAGAAAGTCCATGACCGAGCGCCGCATGCGCGGCTCTTCCAGAAGCCGGCGCGACAGCTTGCGCGTCGCGGCGGGGGCGAGGCGGCGCACGGTGTCCCGCGCCAGGTCGCCCTGGCCGTCTGAAATCATCGTGGCCAGCTCATCCACCCGGGTCACCGGCAGGAGCAGGGTCGGGTCGATATCAAGGGCGCGGATCTCTTCGGCCAGAAAGTCCATGGATTCCGCGTCCGGGCCGGTCCTCTGCCCATTGGCGTCGACGCTCGACAGGAGGTCCCGCCAGGTCCAGCCGCCGCCTGCGGGCGGCGTCCGCCCGGGCGCCGGGTTCGCGGCGGCCGGCCGCGACGGGGGCCGTGCGGCCGGCCCGGCGCCCAGACCTTCCAGCGCCTCGGGCGGTCCGCCGGCCGCTTCGAATATCTCCGAGAAGGACTCGTCGCTCAGGGCGCGGGATGAGTCCGCGGCCGTGCGGGTCGGGTCCGTCGGCGTCAGCCGCAGCCTGCGGCGGGCGGGCTCCTCAGAGGGCTCGGGCCGTGACGAGGGCGCCGGGCCGCGCGCCGGGACCGCCTCCCTGCGCATCGGCGGCGCAGCTGGCGGGGGTGAAGCCGGCGGGGGCGCAAGCGCGGAGGGAAGCCCGCCGCCGGTGGCGGCCACCGCGCCCATCATCTTCACCGCCTCGCTCAGCATCTCGAAATTGCGGCGCACCCTGTCCTGAAAGGCGGCGTCGATGGCCTGAGTCTCCTCGGCGGTGCGGCGGGCCTGGTCGAGCAGGCCGTCCATGCTTTCGGTCACCGCCTCACGGACCTGTTCGGCCTGGGACCGGGCCTTCTCCGGCAGGCTGGCCACCCGGTCCTCGATCCGGCCCAGAATGCCGGCCAGTTCATCCAGGGTCCGGCGGGCGGATGTGGCGCCCTGCTCCAGACGACGGGCGGTGGCGTCGCCGGCCTCCTCCACCATCTGCGCCGAGCGGGCGATGAGGCCGCGGGCTTCCTCGAGCCGGGCCTCGAAGACCTGATTGGCCCTCTGGCCGGCGGCGAAGGCGGCCTCGGCAAGCTGATCCACCTGCCCCCGGGCGGCCTGCGCGTGCTGGTCCGCCGCCAGGCGGGTCTGCTCGGCGGCCTGGGTCAGGGCTTCGATCGCCGCCCGGGTCTGGGCCTCCAGCCGCTGGCGCTCCTCCTTCGCCGCCCGGGCGACGGCCTCCAGGGCGTGGCGGGTGGACTGACCAAACTCGTCCCGCTCGGCCCGCGCCGCATCGGCGAACTCGCGGAACTGATCCGCGGCGGCCTGGATGAGCGCCGACAGGGCCTCGCCCCCTTTCAGCGCGGAGTCCCGCATGTCGGCGGCGGAGAGGCGCGCCTGCCCACCGACCTCCGCCAGACGGGCCAGATGCGCCTCCGATTGTGCGGACAGGCCCTCCTGCTCGGTCCGCAGGGCGGAGGCGGCCGAAAGCAGCCCGTTCCGACGGGATTCCAGCGAGGTTTCCACACCCCGCATCTGCTCGGTCAGGCTTGAGCCTGCACCCTCCAGGCGCACAGCCTGCTGACCGAGGGAGTCTGCGGCCGTGGCGGCGGCCTCGGCCAGTCGCCCGGCCGCCTCGGTGAACCCCGTGGATCGGGCGGTGAAGGAGGCTTCAGCCTCCCGCAGCTGCGTCTCGGCAAGGTCGGAGACCTCGCCCACCAGCCTCGCCTGCCGGGCGATGGCGTCGGTGACCGCGCTGGTCCGCGCGTCCAGGCCGGACGCCAGGCTTTCAAGCCGGTCGCGTTCCCGGCTCAGACCCACGGTCATCTCGGTCGCGGCGTTCCCGGCGGTGCGGGCGGCGGAGTCCAGCAACCCGGACTCGATCTCGAGCGCGCTCCGCAGGCTCTCGACCTGGCGCGACATCCGCTCGGCGGCCTCACCCGCCCGGGCGACCTCCGAGGCCAGACGGGCGGCGATCTCGGCGGTGCTGAGCCCTGCGGCCAGAGCCGGGGCGATCATCTCGTCGGCCAGTCGGGAGCTCCGCTGGCTTTCCCGGCGCAGCCGCCGCCCCTCGACGAAGAGGTTGGCCGCCACCCAGATCAGACCCGCCGGTCCGATCGCCATGGCGCCCAGGATCAGGAGAACGAACGGATCGTAGTCGAAAGGCGCAAGGCCGCGAAGATAGCCAAGGGCGAAGGCGACGGGCGCCAGGGCCCAGAGGGTCGAAACGAAGGCTGCGGCCAGCCAGATCGGGGCGTCGGAGGGCTGCGGCGCGGCGCGGGCGCCCGAGGCCCGGACGGCCCAAGCCGGGTCGGCGACAGGACTGGCGATCGGCGGCGACGGGGTTTCGACCGGATCCGCGCCGAACAACGGGCTGTCATCGGTGTTCAGACCCGGGGTCGCCGCTTCCCGCGAAGCGTCTTCCTCGACCCTGGTTTCCGCATCGGCGGCGACCGTCCGGTGTTTAGCAGGTTTGGACATGGCGGCGAAACTTCCCAGTGCCGGCGCGAACGCTTCAACCTTGCCTGAATTCATTCGCTGAGAGAAGGACTTAACCACGAAGTCGCCGTCTGCGGAAGCGGGCTCGTCAGGTGGTTCCCTCAGGCCGGTGGACCGGCCGCCTGCAGGAGGCCTCATGCGACGGCGCCGGACTCACCCCCCGAAGGTCAGGACGATCTTGCCGAAGTGCTCGCCCGCCTGCATGGCGCGGAAGGCCTCGCGCACCTCGGTGAAGGGGAAGACCTTGTCCACCACCGGCCGGATGCCGTGCAGGGCGATGGCCCGGCACATGGCCTCGAACATCTCGCGCGAGCCCACCGACAGGCCCTGGAGCCTGGCGTTGTTGCCGATCAGGACGCCGGGATTGACCCC
>JBJTFE010000148.1:0-16481 GCA_046093265.1 Phenylobacterium sp.
GCCTCACCTGATCCGCCGTCCGACCCTTCGCCAGTTCCGGGCCGAGGCCCATCGGACGTGGGCGGCTGCGACCGCAGCCGCGTGATCATGGCGCCCGGGTAGGTCTTTCCAGGGCCACTCGAGTTTACCTGACAGTCCCAATGGCGGAGATCGACGCCCTGGGGCTGCGGCGGGCGGGCGCCTGAGGCGGGTTATCGATCCTACGCCGGATCTTGAAGGTCGGCCCACAGGTCGCTGCGAACGTCCATCGGCGTCCGCTGCGGCTTGATCCGCGACGCTGAGTCCGGGCGTGCAGCGGGGCAGACGACTCAACCCGAGAGCTCCCTGCGGCGCGACCCTCGTGCGGGGGAAAGTACTTTCAGAAGCCAGCTGAGTTAGGCTTTCGACTCCCGGTCCGCGCACCCAGGCTCAAGGTTCTCGCGCCAGTCGCCTGTCTCTATCAGCACGCAACCACATTCACCGCAAGGCCGCCGAGGCTCGTCTCCTTGTACTTCGACGACATGTCGACACCGGTCTGGCGCATCGTTTCAATGACTTGGTCAAGCGTGACTTTCGGGGCCTCGTGACTGTGGAGCGCCAGACGCGCCGCGTTGACCGCTTTGACCGCCCCGATGGCGTTTCGCTCGATGCAGGGTATCTGGACAAGCCCGCCCACCGGGTCGCAGGTAAGGCCGAGATTGTGCTCCATCCCGATCTCGGCGGCAGCGGCTACCTGCTCCGGCGTCGCACCCCAGACCGCCGCCAGGCCAGCAGCAGCCATCGAGCAGGCGACACCGACTTCGCCCTGGCAGCCCATCTCGGCCCCTGAGATCGAGGCTCTCTGCTTGTAGAGAAGGCCGATTCCGCCAGCGGTCAGGACCATGCGGCGAGCAGCCCGGGGATCTCCATCAGGTCGCATGCAGTAGTGACGGAGTACGGCAGGGACAATGCCAGCCGCGCCATTTGTAGGCGCCGTGACTACCCGCCCGCCAGCAGCATTCTCTTCGTTCACCGCCATCGCGTAGACGTTAAGCCAGTCGAGAAGCATTTCGGCCTCGTTGACTGGCGCACGATCGGCAAGCCTTCGCCAGAGTTCAGGCGCGCGGCGCCGAACGTTCAACCCGCCGGGCAGCTTTCCTTCGGCGTTCAGCCCTCGATCGATGCAGGCGTTCATCGCCATCACCACCCTGTCGATGCCGGCGAGGGACTGATCGACAGGACGCCAGGCAGATTCGTTGGCCAGAACGATCTCGCCGATGTCCATGCCGGTGGCTCTACAGAGCCTCAGCAGCTCTTCGGCGGACCCGTAGGCGTGGGGCGTACGACCACGAACGGGGACAAGGTCGTTTGGCGCGGGTGAACGCAGCTGCCTTTCGCTGGCGTAAAATCCCCCGCCGGTCGAGAAGTAGGTCTCATCCGCCAGAATGCCGGCGTCTCCGTCATACGCCCTTAATCGCATTCCGTTGGGGTGCAGTTCCGGCGTGATTGTGGTCGCAAGCTCGAGGTCCCTCGCCGGATCGAACGTTATGAGGTGGCGTCCAAGCAGCCTCAGAGCCCCCATGCGCGCCATTTCCAACTCAGCGCTCATCCTGGCCGGGTCCACGGACTCAGGCTCGCTGCCGAGCAGCCCCATCAGGCAGGCGTCGATAGACCCATGGCCGACGCCAGTGAGAGCGAGTGAGCCCTGTAGTTGGACGTGGAGCCGAGAAACACTCTGAAGAATTCCTCTCGCCTCAAGGTCCTCTGCGAACCTGAAAGTGATGCGCATCGGCCCAACGGTGTGCGAGCTAGAAGGGCCGATGCCAATTCTGAAGAGATCGAGGATGGAGATCATGTCCCTCCCGCCTCGCACAATGCGCCCCGAGCCTGATCGGGCTGGGGCCGGGAGTCTCGCCATTCCGTCAGGCAGATCATTTTCGCTCCCATTCTTGCTCCCCCGAGGCGGCGATGTGCGAGTTATTGGCGACCCCCGCAGATCCAGTGGCGAGAAGAGCGGAACTCCGTGTTGACTGCGAATGCAACAATACTGTCTAAGCGGTAGAGGCCAGCAAGGAAAGACCGATGTCTCGTACCGATGCCGAACGACAGGGTGCGGAAAAGATTCGTCTGCACCGGGGCTTCTGCGCCGCAGCCGCCGGCCCGGAAGCCGTTGGGCAAGAGGTGTTACACGATCTCTACCTCCCGGACGCCGTCGCACATGTCTCACATCCCTTGAATGACATCGCCGGCGTAACCGGGATTGAGCGGCAGCTGTGGAGCCCCCTGCGGTCGAGCTTTGCCCGGCTGGAGCGGACCCACACGATGATCGCGGCGGGCGCGTTCTCCGGCTGCGACTTGGTTGCCATCCTGGGGCACTTCCGTGGCGTCTTCGTCTCGGACTGGTTGGGGATACCCGCAACCAACAAGGCCACGTGGTTGCGTTTCGGCGAGGTCCATCGCCTCGACGGCGGCAGGATAGCCGAATCCTGGATCCTCATTGATCTCCTCGACGTGATGCGCCAGGCCGGCTACTGGCCGCTTGCGCCCAGCCTTGGCGCGGAAGGCATGTGGCCGGCGCCCGCCACGGGCGGCGGCATGAACCACTCCAGGGTCGATAACGAACTGGGCCGCGCCAGCCTTGATCTGGTGCTGGCCATGCATGCCGGTCTCCTGTCGTTCGACGGGCGGAACCTGGAGTCCATGGACATCGCCCGGTTCTGGACGCCTGGGTTTGCTTGGTACGGCCCCGCGGGCATCGGCACGACGTTTGGCCTTGAGGGCTTCCGCCGGCACCATCAGATTCCGTTCCTCGTCGCTTTCCCTGACCGCAAGGGGGGACAGCATATCTGCCGCATCGGAGATGGTCCGTTTGTGGTGACCGGCGGGTGGCCAAGTGTCACCGCCACGCATACGGGCGATGGCTTTCTCGGCATGCCTGCGACTGGCCGAAAGGTCGGAATGCGGGTGATGGATTTTTATCGTTGCGAAGGCGCACTCATCGCCGAGAACTGGATCCCGATCGATATCATCAACCTGCTTCTGCAGATGGGCTACGATGTCTTCGGTAGGCTCGCCCATCTGCGCGGGGCCCCGAAAGACAGTCTCTGATCTCATGCGTAACGGCGCCCCTATCGACGATCCTTCCCCCGGATCCAAGGACTTCGCGATCGAGTCTCGGATCGTGCGTTACCAGGACCTGGCGCCTTGCCGCGATGCGTTCATCGATACACGCTCGCCCGGTTCGGATCAGAAGGAGAACTTCACCATCATCGGTCCCGGAGTGGCGGAAAACCTGAACCAGTTCGTGCACATTTCGGAACCTCATGGCTTCAACATCGGAGGCGCGCGCCAGCCACCTCGTTGCCTGAACTCCCAGCACAGCCATGAGACGGTTGAAGTCTTCTATGTTCATTCGGGACGTTGGCGCTTCATGACGGGGGAGCGCGGAGAGGACGGAGACGTCCGGCTCGAACCGGGGGATCTGATTTCAATCCCCACCCGATTGTTCCGTGGCTTCGAAAACGTCGGCTCGGATACCGGCTTTCTCTGGGCCGTTCTCGGTGGCGACGATCCCGGTCGAGTGCTTTGGGCTCCTTATGTCTTTGAGATGGCGAAGAACTTTGGGCTTGTTCTGCTCGAGAGCGGCGCGCTCATCGACTCCACCAAAGGTGAACGTGCGCCAGCCGGCGCCCGCGCCATGCCCGCAACGACGCCAGAGCAGGTCGCAGCACTCCGCAGAGCGGACTCGGCCGCCCTTGAACAGTGTGTCTCGCGTTCGAACGCGGCGCGCCCCCCGGGTCTCTTCCCGGGCGTGGCTGGCGTTTCGGAAAGGCTCCTCGTCGGCGCGCCGCCGCTGGATTGGCCCCACGGCTTTACCATCGTCGAAACAACCCTCGAACAGGGCGCTGACGTCACGGACCATGTCCTGGACGTTTCGGATGTCTGGTTCGTTCAATCGGGTCGCATCGAAGTCTCGATCGATGGCGTCTCCGCTGTTTGCGGCGCGGGTGACACAGTGACGGTTCCAAGGGGGGCTCTGCGCCGCCTCAGGAACCTCGAAGATGAGGCCTCCGTGGTCGTCCAGGTCCGCGGCGGCGAAACGCTTCCTCAACGGCGCCTGCCTGAAGATTAGATGACGCCCAGAGCACCCGTTCGACGCGCCCTTGTCACAGGCGCCAGCAAGGGCCTCGGGAGATCGATCTGCCGGGCGCTTGCGAATGAGGGAACCCATGTCATGGGCGTGGCGCGGAGCTCGCGAGAACTCGACACATTGGCCGCGGAACTCGGCGACCGTTTTGAGGCCTGGCCGCTCGACGTGACCGGAGAGGAAGTACTGGCGCGCATCGAAAGTGGCCCGGCGCTCGACATTCTGGTCAACAACGCCGGCGCCAACCTCCCCCAACCCTTCACTGAGGTCACCGACCAGGCGCTGGACCATCTGATATCCCTGAACGTGCGAGCCGCATTTCGTATCGCCCGCAGCGCGACACGCAGGATGGGAACTGGCGGGTCGGTCATCCACATGACAAGCCAGATGGGGCATGTGGGATCGCCCAACCGCACGGTCTATTGTATGACGAAGCATGCAATCGAAGGCCTTTCAAAGGCGATGGCGGTAGAGCTTGCACCACGTGGCATACGCGTGAATTGCGTTGCGCCCACATTCGTGCGCACACCAATGACCGAGACCATGCTCGAAGACCCTGCCTTCGCCGAGTTTGTCCGGCGGATGATTCCGATCGGTCGGCTCGCGACCACCGACGAGGTCGCCGCCGCAGTTCTCTACCTCGCCTCGCCCGCCGCGGCGATGGTCACAGGAACCACCCTCATCATCGATGGCGGCTGGACCGCCCAGTAGGAGCCGCCCATGCCAGCCCCCGTCACCAAGGTCGCGACGACGGACATCCTGGATATGATGAATCCCGGTTCTGAGCGACGGATGGTCCTGCCCGGGTTCGACGCGGAGTTTGTCGATTTTCCGCACTACATCATCCGGATCACGGAACGAATCTGGCACGACCGCGAGGTCGACCTGTGCCTGAAGTGGTACTCGCCCGACTGCCTGATCCATACCCTCGCGGGTCCAATTCAGGGCGCACAGACGGTCGTCGACAATACATGGGCGACGCTGAGGGCGTTCCCGGATCGAAGGCTGGACGGCGACAACGTCATCTGGTCGGACGATGGCGACGGAACGTTTCTGTCGTCACATCTGATCACATCCAAGATGACCAATCGGGGGGATAGCGACTTCGGACCCGCAACCGGGCGGCGTGTGCTCGTGCGAACAATCGCGGATTGCCTTTGCCGCGAAAACCAGGTCGTCGAGGAATGGTTGGTTCGCGACAATCTCGCCCTCTCGATCCAGCTCGGCTACGACCCGGACGAAGTGGCTCGGCGGCATGCATGGCGTGATCGCGACGCGGGACGGCCTCTCATCGACGTCCTGGCGCCCTATCGGACCCTGGTGTCGGAAGCGCCGGGGGTCGAACCTGGCTCGAACGCGAGCAAAGTCGCCGCGCGCCTGCTTCGTAGCTACTGGGGAGAGGCGGACACCGCCGCCGCCCGCAACGAGTCGGACTTTCGCTTGAACGCCTGGTATCCGGGCGGGGAATTCCTTTACGGTCCCGACCACATAGCGGCCTGGCAAGATAGCGTCCGTTGCGCGATCCCAAACCGTCAACTGCGTATCGAACACATAGCAGAAACCCCCTACCTCGGCGAAGCGCGCGACGTGGCGATCCGGTGGTCGGTGACAGGGAAACACTCCGGCGACGGCCGATACGGAGCGCCGACCGGAGCGCCGCTCTACATTCTGGCTGTGTCGCATTTCCGCGTGATCGGAGACCGCGTGCGCGAAGAAGTCACGATCTGGGACGACTTGGCGGTCCGTCGGCAGGTCGCATCCGCGAGACGGGGTTGAGGTTTCGATAACTCTCAGGATCCCAGACTCGGCGGAGATTTGATCCAAGCTCCCAGCCAGTGCGGGAAGTCAGCGAAGATCTCCAGTGAGGCAAGACGCCCTGCCCCGGACCCGGGGAAGGCGAATCCCCAACCCGGCGGTGAGCTTGGCGATTCACCTTGTCCACCGCCATGGCCGGTATCGGGCGCCCCGCAGCGACAACACACACAGCGCCGGGAGCCGTCCGCCTATGCCCGTGCTTGCCTTCCACCAAGGCTGGCGCGGTCTCAAGGACACGCGCCGCCCTGGCAAACTCCTCCGTCGGGCGTCAGAGCCGACCGCTCAGCCTCACGCCGACCATCCGCGGAGCATCGTAGCTCTGGTTGAGGCCACGCGATCCGAAGGTCGCACGGTTGAGGGTGATTTCATCGGTCGCGTTGTTGACGAACGCCTCGACCGTGTACCGGTCATCCTTCGACGTCCAACCCACCCGCAGGTCCAGTTTGGCGTATGCCTTCTGGAAGTCGAGAACCGTATTTGTATCCGTATTGTAGTAACCACCCGAGACCAGCAGCGTGGCCTGAGGGGTGATTTTCCCGCCGTCGGGTAGCTGGAAGTCGTAGGATACGAAGCCCGTAAACTTGTATTTTGGGCTGTAAGGAACGCGATTTCCTGAGTAGTCCAGGAATCCTGAATAGTTAGCCGGAGCAGGCGTGTTGGCGTATCTCTCGTACACCGCCTCCATGACGGTCGCCGATGCGCCGATGTTCAGGTTCTCCATCGGCGCGGCTTGCAGTTCGACCTCCAAACCCTGGCTGTGGGCCCTGGCGGCATTGAGGATGACAGAGGTGGTGGTGGTTCCCCCGGCCGGATTGGTCACGATGAACTGGTTCTGGACCTGCAGGTCCTTGAAGTCGTTCCGATAGATCGAGACGTTCAGTTGCAGGCGGTTGTCCAGGAATCGGTTCTTGGAACCGAGTTCATATGCAGTGACGCTCTCTGGCCCGAAGCCCGCAGGGAGCAGCGTGTTCGTGAAGTTGCCGGCGTTAAAACCGCCTGAGCGGAACCCTGTCGAGACCGTTGCATACAGCATCCTGGCGTCATCGACGTGATACTCCCCGCCTAAGCGCCAGGTCGTCTTATCGAACTTCAGATTGATCCGTTGGCCGGCGGCGGTAACCGAAGCGATCCTTTGCCGGGCATTGGTGGTTGCCGTGAACCGGCGAACAACCTTGTCGTCATTGGTCTGCCGAATTCCGGCGGTGATCCGGAGCTTGTCCTCAATCGCCCAGTATGACGCCTCTCCAAAGAAGGCGTTGGATTCAGTGGTTGGGAAGCCCGCCGCGAATGCGCAGCCAGGGGCGTCGCGCGCCGCCGTCGGGCAACTTGAGAACACCGAGTGCTCGATTTTCTCACGGAAGTAATAGTAGCCCAGGATCCACTCAAGAGGTCCATCGCCGCTCGACGCGAGCTGGAGTTCCTGACTCAAGGCGTTCAGCTTGTCGTCCTGCCCATCGACGTTACCGGCCCGGAGGGAGAAGTCATTGTCGGCGTTCCGGAAGACCCGGTAATCGACATAACCAGTGATGGATCGGACAACGACAGGACCCATGTCCCATGAAACATTGAGGCTCGCAGAGTCCTGCGTAAGGTCCTGCTCCAGCTTTGTGTCACCCGGATAGAAGTGCGGATCCGGGTTGATCGGGGTTCCGGTGATGCCTGGGAAACCGGTACGGGGAAGATCGTAAAGAAGCCGCACCGGCTTACCGTTGATATCGAACTGACCCGCGGCGTTCACGAAGACCCCGCCGACCCGGTAGCCGAATGCGGCGAGGCCCGTGCCCTTCTCCCGCCAGTGCGAGTAACGGGCCTGGGCCTCGACCCCGTCGATCGGCTCAAGCTTCAGACCAAATCGCAGATAAGTCGTGTCGCGGTCGCCGATGTCCAGTGCGCTTGTCGTGCCCTTGATGAAACCGTCCATGGTCTCACGCAGCGCCGCGATCCGAACACTCGCCCGGTCGCCCAGCGGCACATTGACGAAACCATCCGCGCGGCGGCGATCGTAACTGCCGTAGAGAAGGCTGGCCGCCGCATCAAACTCCCCGCTGGGCTCGTTGGAAACAACCGCGATGTTACCGCCGAATGTGTTGCGTCCGTAGAGCGTGCCCTGCGGTCCACGCTGAACCTCGACCCGGGCGATATCGACAAAGGGCTCGTTCGCCATCGACGCGCGACTGCGGTAGACGTTGTCCATGAAGAAGCCGATCGTCGGATCACCGGAGACGGCCACATTCTCAGTCCGCACCCCGCGGATCGCAGGCCTCGCGTCCGATCCCGACTTACCAAACGAAAAGCCCGGTGTGAGCACCTCGATGCGCGACAAATCCCGGACGTCGTTCCTGGACAGCGTCTCCGACGAAATGGCCGTCACCGACATGGGCACGTTCTGCACGTTCTCGGCGCGCCGCTGCGCGGTGACGACCACTTCTTCGAGACCGACTTCGACGCTCTGCGCGACGGCGGGCGCGGCGCCCAGAATTACGCCAACCACCGAACTCGCGCTTGCGAGCAGCTTTAAACGGGATGCGCCGAACATGAGATTGCCCCTGGTGATGTCAGATTCGCGACAGACTTCCCGCAAATTGACTAGGAATGCAACCCCAGTTTCGTTTGGTCATTGCCGGATTCAATTGTCGGCGCGTAGTTTCTGGAAAACTCGGCCACCTGCAGCGGCATGATTGCGCGACCCGCAAGACGCCCGATTGCATGCGAAGTCATTAAGCGGTTAGCCTGTCGGTGGTTTTGAGCGGAGGATATCCACATGGCGCGTCGACTGAAGAACGGCATCACCGAGGATGCAGCGGCGGAAGCCGACGCACAGGTCCGATCTGTTGTCGAGACGATCCTCGCGGATGTAGGGGCGCGCGGCGATGCGGCGGTGCGCGACTGGTCGGCCAAGTTCGACGGGTGGGCGCCAGAGAGTTTCCGGCTGGATCAGGCCGCGATCGATTCCGCCTACGCAGCCTTGTCGACGCAGACGATCACCGACATCCGGTTCGCTCAGGAACAGGTGCGCAACTTTGCGCAGATCCAGAGGGCTTCGCTGAAGGACGTTGAGGTCGAGACCCTCCCAGGCGTCGTTCTCGGGCACAAGAACCTGCCCGTGAACTCGGTGGGCTGCTATGTGCCAGGTGGAAAGTACCCGCTTGTCGCGTCTGCGCACATGAGCGTCGTGACGGCGAAGGTTGCCGGTGTTAAGCGGATCGTCTCCGTCGCTCCGCCATATGAGGGTCGCCCCAACCCGGCCATCGTTGTTGCGATGCACATGGCGGGCGCGGATGAGATCTACTGCCTAGGCGGCGTGCAGGCCGTCGCGGCAATGGCGTTGGGTACCGATACCATCGCACCGGTAGATATGATTGTCGGGCCTGGGAATGCCTATGTGGCGGAGGCCAAGCGTCAACTCTTCGGCCGGATTGGAATCGACCTGCTGGCGGGTCCGACCGAAACCCTTGTCATTGCCGATGACTCCGTTGACGGGGAACTCTGCGCAGCCGACCTGCTTGGCCAGGCCGAACACGGCCCGAACTCGCCGGCCATACTGCTGACCAACTCCGAAAAGCTCGCGCGCGACACGATGGCGGAAGTGGAGCGTCAGCTGAAAACGCTCCCTACGGCGCCCATCGCCTCCAAGGCCTGGGCCGACTTCGGCCAGGTCATCGTGGCGGACTCCTATGAGGAGATGGTCGCGATCGCTGACGAGATCGCCTCCGAGCATGTACAGGTGATGACGCAGGATCCCGAGTACTTCCTCGCCAATATGTCAAATTACGGCGCCTTGTTTCTCGGGCCACGCACAAACGTTTCGTACGGTGATAAGGTAATAGGGACGAACCACACGCTGCCAACCCGAAAGAATGCACGCTTCACGGGTGGTCTCTGGGTTGGAAAATTCATCAAGACTTGTACTTATCAACGCGTTCTGACCGACGAAGCCAGCGTTATGATAGGAGAGTACTGCTCTCGCCTGTGCGCTATCGAAGGGTTCGCGGGCCACAAGGAACAGGCCGACATTCGGATCAGACGGTATGCCTAAGAAAAAGCAGCCTGAAACCGCAGGCCCCACCTCGTACGATGTGGCGAGCCTTGCGGGCGTTTCGCAATCAGCGGTCAGCCGCGCCTTCAGTAAGTTTGGCTCCGTAGCGCCCTCGACGCGCGCCAAGATCATGCACGCAGCCAAGCAGCTCGGCTATCAGCCGAACGCGTTCGCGCGGGGTCTGATTACCAAGAAGTCGAACCTGATCGCCGTCATTATCTCCAACATGACCAACCTCAACTATCCGGAGGTGCTCGCCGAGTTGACCCAACGCCTCTCGGCCGAGGGCAATCGCGTCCTGCTGTTCAGCCTCGCCGCAGAATCCGACGTCGATGACGTTCTCGAGCAGGTATGGCCCTATCGCGTCGATGGCGCGATCGTCGCAGCCCGACTCCACGATGATCAGATCCAGCAGTTCAACGACCGCGGCATTCCCGTTATCCTCTATAATCGCATCGGCGATGTCGCGCCGTCCGCGAGTGTCTGTTGCGACTCCGCCGCCGGTGAACGCGAGTTGGTCCGATTGCTGCTGGCCGGGGGCCACAGGACATTCGGAATCATAGCCGGCCCTGAAGACAGCTATGTCGGCGAGGAACGGCTCGAGGCCGCGCGACGGGCGTTGAATCAGTCAGGGATCGAGCCCTTCTTCTTCAGAGGTCGCTTTGACTATGCATCTGGCGCGGAGGGATTTCATGCGCTCGTGGACCAAGCGGATGGTCGCCTCGACGCTGTGATCTGCACGAACGACGCGATGGCGATCGGCGCCATCGACTGCGCAAAGTCCACCTACGGCTTTCGCTTGCCGGACGACATATCGATAGTCGGCTTCGACGGCGTGGGGCCGGCGACCTGGGCCAGCTATCAACTGACGACAATCCGGCAACCGGTCAGGCGCATGACAGCGGCGGTCGTCGCGATGCTGCTCGAAAGGATCGCAAACCCCGGCATGGCGCCCGAGCAACGTCTTTTCGGAGGCGAACTGCTCCTCGGTCGCTCGGCAAGACTGGGATGACCGACCTTCTCGCGGTCCTGATCCAGGAAGACACGGACGCCGCGAGCCCGTGGCGCGGAGGCGGCGACGCGGTCCGAAGCGGATTGCGCAGGACATCGGGCTGTAAGGACCGTGCCGGCCGTCCAGAGTCGAACGCCCGCCTGCCGGTGTTTCTGGCGCTCTTGAGATTTTACGTGCTGGACGCCGCAGGCCGCATGCCGCTGCTTGACCGGCTTGGCGGCTTCGCCCGCGCCGTCGGGGATTGGGTTTCAGGTTATGGAGAGAGGTGCTCGGCATGAGTGACCGAATTCTGACGACACACGTCGGCTCGCTGCCACGCTCCAGGGAGGTGACGGATCTTATCTTCGCTGCCGAGCGTGAGGAACCGATTGATACAGCGGTGTTCGACAGAGTGGTCGGCGAAGCCGTCGCCGACGCCGTCGCCCGACAACGCGCGGCCGGCATTGACATTGTCTCCGACGGCGAGATGTCCAAGATCTCCTATGCGACCTACATCAAGGACCGGATCACAGGGTTCGAAGGCGACTCGCCGCGTAGCCCTCCAGCCGACCTGGAAATGTTTCCCACATTTCTTGAACGCCAGGCCAAGGGTGGAGGCACACCCACCTACAGGCGACCGAAGTGCGTTTCGGAGGTGAAACCAAAGACGCTGGAGCCGCTCGAGGGCGATCTCAGACGGATGAGGGTGGCGATGGCGGCGCATTCCGCATCGGCCGGCTTCATGAACGCCGCGTCACCGGGAGTGATCGCGCTTTTCCAACCCAACGAGTACTACTCGACTCAGGACAGCTATCTCGAAGCGCTCGCCGAGGCGATGCGTCCGGAGTACGAGGCGATCGTCGCCGCCGGACTCATTCTGCAGCTCGACAGTCCCGATCTCGGCCTGGGCCGGCACATGATGTACAAGGATCGCTCCGATGAGGACTACCTGAAACTCATCGGCGGGCACGTCGAAGCGCTCAATCATGCTCTCCGAAACGTCCCCGCTGAGCGGGTGAGGATGCATGTCTGCTGGGGCAACTACGAAGGCCCGCATTGCTGCGACGTCGAGATGGGCGTGATCCTTCCGACCTTGCTTCGCGCAAAGCCGGCGGGACTTCTTTTTGAAACCTCCAATCCTCGGCACCAGGCCGACTGGACCTACTTCGTCGAGATGGCCGAAAAGATTCCCGACGAGAAAGTCCTCATCCCGGGCGTGATCGACTCAACGACCAATTTCATCGAGCATCCGCGCGTCGTCGCCGAGCGCATCGAGCGTTTTGCGAATATCGTCGGGCGTGAACGCGTCATGGCCGGTACGGATTGCGGCTTCTCGACGTTCGCCGGGTTCGGCGTCGTGGATCCCGAGATCGTATGGGCGAAGTTCAAGTCGATGGCGGAGGGGGCGGATCTCGCGAGCAGGCGTCTTTGGGGACGCGCGCCGTGAGCCTCAAAGCTCAGATCGCTGGAGCACAGCCGGTGCTCGGCACATTCGTGAAGACGCCACACCCGCACATAGTCGAGGTGCTGGCGACCAGCGGACTGGATTGTGTCTGCCTTGACGCCGAGCACGCGCCCTTCGATCGCGGCGATCTTGATCGGTGCATATTGGCCGCTCGGGCAACCAGTTTCCCGGTACTGGTGCGGACGCCAACCGGCGCGCCCCAGGACATCCTGAACGCTCTGGACTGCGGCGCCGACGGAGTCGTCGTCCCGCATGTGCGCAGCGCCGCAGATGCACGTGCTGTCGCCGCGTGCGCGCACTACGGCGCGCGCGGCTCGCTCCCGAGCCGTGGGTACGCTGGTAGCAGCCGGGCGGCTGGTTACGGCGGGTCTTCAATCCCCCAACACCTCAGCAGCAGCGCGGAGAAGACCGTCGTGGTTGCCCAGATTGAAGATCTCGAGGCGCTGGATTGCATTGAAGAGATCGCCGCGGTCGATGGCATCGACGTTCTCTTCATCGGCAGGATCGACCTCACGGTCGCGCTGGGCTGCACCTCCCCTGACGATCCACGGGTCATCGCGGCCGTCGAACAGGTCCTTGCGGCGGCCACACGCGCCGGGCGACCCGCCGGCATGTTCACGCCCCGGGCCGAGGATGTGCCCGACTGGCGAAGAAAAGGAGCCGCGTTCTTCCTGCTTGGATCCGATCACGTCTTCATAAGGTCTGGCGCAATGGCGCTCAGGACGCAGGCAGGGCTCTGAACGAGCCAGAGGAGCCATCATGACGAACGCCGCCGACCTAAGTCCGGCCCGCCGAATGGGTGCGCTTGCCTTTCTGCTGACGGGGTACTTCTTCTACGCTTGGTCGTGGAACACCGTCGATATTCTGCGCCCTTACATCCAGGCCGACCTGGGCCTGTCGCTAACCCAATCGGGCTCTCTCTACACCGTCCAGGCGATCGGAGCGATCGTAGGCGCGGTGGTGATGGGGCAGGTCGCCGACAAGATCGGCAGGCGCAATGCACTGATCATCAGCATGGTCGGTTACGGAGGCATGTTGCTCTCGGCGCTCCTTGTCCACGACTACGCGGCGCTCATTGGCCAGAGGGTGCTTATGGGCTTCTTCCTCGGCTCCATGTACCCGATCGCCGTCGGGATTTACTCCGGCCTCTTTGCCCGTTCGATGAGAGGTCTCATCGCCGGCTTTGTGCTCGGAACGTACAATCTCGCAGTCTCCGCCCTCGGCTTCCTTTCGGCCGCAGCGTTTAGGGCGGGCCTGGACTGGCGCCTGCTTCTCTGGGCTGGATTGATACCCGTGGTACTCGCCGGATTCGCGCTTGTCGTTGTACCCGACGACCGGAAAATCACGCCATTCGACGCAGAGCCTGGTGGACCGACAACCGCCCAGGCGGCGGTGCCGATCGCGGAACTGTTTCAGGCAGGGGTCGCCCGGCAAACCATCTTGCTAGCGTTGATGTCGGGGCTCAATTTCTTCGCCTATCAGGCGTTCACCGGCTGGGCGAGCACCTATCTCCGCACAGAGCGGGGCATCCCCGACACGGTGGTGGGCGACGTCCTGGGCTGGCAGTTCATCGGCGCCGCTGCAGGTGGTCTGGCGTGGGGCTGGGTGAGCGATCGACTTGGACGGAAGAGCGGGGCAACCGGTTTCATCCTCGCGGCCGCCATTGTCCCGATCTACCTCTTTGCGCCGCTTCCTGTGCCCGTCCTGGAGGCGACAGGGTTCGTGTACGGCGTCATGCTGTCCGCCAGCGCGATCTGGGGCCCGTGGCTCTCGGAGCTCTACCCCCCTCACCTTCGCTCGACGGCGGCGTCGATCTACAACTGGGGCCGAGTGATCAGCATGACAGCCCCCCTCATTACAGCGCCCATGGCGGAGGCGCTTGGCCTCGCCCCAGTCATGTGCCTTGCATCGGTCAGTTTCCTGCTGGCTGCCGTGATCTGGTTCAGATTGCCTGAGACCGTAAATCGGTCACGGGCCTGACCTCTTGGAGACGCCGGTAGCCGTGGCGGCGCCGCCACCGATACTGTGAGACCAGCCTCGAGCAGTATCCAGGCACAACCCCCCCGCCAGGATGGAACCCCCCGAGAGACCGATCTCCTGCACCCGCCACGGCGCTGGCAAGCTACCTCTGCAAGGACCTCAGTTCGGCGGAGTCGCCTATCAGGATAGAGGATTTCGTGAAGCCGGCCCGGTTCAGGCGTGACCGTTCCCGGGGGTCACGTCAACGGGCGTCTCCACAGACGGTTCGGGCGCGAACTGTCCAGCAGGTTCCGCGACATGTCGGAACCGGTCGGCTCAGGCCGGGATGTCGGGGAGAAAAGTGGCGGTGGGGGCAGTCGGGGGCCAACTTGTCTCCGCTTTGGCCGGCCCTCACGCATGTGTGGCGCCCTGCCCTAAAGCCGCTGAGCGTTCATGGAACCGGCCGCGCCCCTAAGCCCGTGGGATCAACCTTTCCCGAAGGAACGCCACCCGGTCCAGGAGCCTGTCCGCATTCGCCTGGGTCGCAGGGATCGGGAAGGGATAGCTGTCCGAAAGGTCCCGCCCCGCCCGTACCCCATCCGCCCAGTCGTGGGCGATGGCGCAAATGAGCTCCAGGGCCCTTGCCGGCGTGTGCGCCTCATCGGTCTCGAAATGCATCGCCGGAAGGTCGCCGACAACGACCCACCGCTCGGCGTCCTGAGGCCTGCCGCCCGGCGCAAACCGCATCAGGAAGAGACCGAGGATCGGCGCCACGGCGAACGCCAGCACAAGCTCGGAGACCGGGGGATCCCAGCGCCAACCGTCGACGAAACGCCGAGCGTCGTCTGTCAGCTTGGCAAGAAGAACACGCTCCTCCTCGCCTTCGTAGTCGACGTCCTTGCCTACCGGGAAGCGTGAGGTGTCGATGCGAGCGGTCATGGGGCGCGGTCCAGTTGATCACAGGCTCATATGATAACGGGATCGCCGGCCTTCCAATGGGGATTGAAGGTCCTGTACCGCCCGGCGAGCGATCGTCAAGCTTCGTTTGACATGTAAAGCAAGGTTTGACATATGAGGGCGTGGATATCGAGAGCATCACCCACAAGGGTCTGCGCCGTTTCGTCGAGACCGGGAACGCAAAGGGCCTCGTGGGGGACGCCAACCGGATCCGCAAAATGCTAGCCTACATCGATGCCGTCGGCAGCTTTGACGAGCTTGCCGCGCCGCCGAATTACGGGCTGCACGAGCTGGTCGGCGATAGGGTGGGGCGCTGGGCGATGACCGTGACGAAGAACTGGCGCCTGACCTTCATCAGGATCGATGAAACGACAATCGCCGACCTGGACCTGGAGGATTATCACTGATGGCCATGACCCTGCATCCCTCGCTCGCAGTTCACCCCGGTGACTGGCTGAAGAGCGAGATCGTCGAACCTCACGGCGTGAGCATCAACCGCCTGGCCGCCGCCTTCCATGTGACCCGCCAGACCCTCAGCAACCTCTTCAATGGTCACACCGCGCTGTCCGCCGACATGGCGATCCGGTTCGAGAAGGCGTTCGGCGTCAGGGCCGATACCTTGATGCGCATGCAGACGGCCTATGACATGGCTCAGGCTAGGGCCCGAGCCGACGACATCGTCGTCGATCGGGTTTTCGTCGACGCCTGAGACGCCTGGGCCGCTTCGACTTTGGCGCGGGTTGACGACACAAGAACAAGGCTTGGACTTGGGTCGCCGGAGACGCGGCCCCTTCCGGGCCCGAACCGCCCCTCGAGCCCCGCCCCCAAGGGCGTCTCCACAGACGGTTCGGGCGCGAATTGTCCCGCAGGTTCCGCGACATGGCGGAACCGGTCGGCTCATGCAGGGATGTCGGAAGGATGGGTGGCGGTGGAGGCGTCTAAGGGCAAAATGTCTCCAGTTCGGGCCGGATCGCCGGCGAATGGAGCCTCAAGTTGCACAAGCCGCTGTCATTCAAGCCCATCGGTTTCCCGCTGACGTGATCCGCCAGGCAGTGTGGCTGTACTTCCGGTTCACGCGGAACCTGCGGGACAATTCGCGCCCGAACCGTCTGTGGAGACGCCCTTGGGGGCGGGGCTCGAGGGGCGGTTCGGG
>JBJTFE010000149.1:0-2121 GCA_046093265.1 Phenylobacterium sp.
GCGTCATAGTCGTCCATGGCCGCGTTCAGCACCTGGTCGCGGAAGGGCGTCATGTAGGCCGACAGGTTGTCCAGCACGCTCGCCGACTGCGGAACCTCCCCCCGTCCGGCCAAAGCCGTCCCCGCCGGGTCCGCCGCCGCCGACCGGCCCCCTCCGGGCGCGACCCCCAGCCCGGCGGCGCCCTCCGTCGCCCGGCGCTCCAGGTCCGACAAGGGGGCCACCTGGGCCGCCGGGTCCTGCGCCCCCCGGCCGGTCAGGGCCTCGTTCCGCCCCCGCACCTGGGCGTCCACCCAGTCCGGCCGGGTCGGCGTGGTCACCGTCCGGCTCGTCTCGGTGGAACTCGTCTTGGTCTTCTTCTTTCCCATCACAGTCTCCGTTCGACTTCATGTCCCGCCCGCCGGTAGCCGAAGGGCGCCAGCACCCGGGCCCAGCCCTTGCGTCCATCCAGGGTGATCCGCGTGCAGCCCGCCCCCCGGGCCCAGGCCTCAAGCCCCGGCCTCAGGGCCAGCACGGCCTCCAGCCGCCCCGCCGCCAGCCAGACGTGCAGGCAGGGCCCCGCCTCTCCGGTCGCCAGCTCCGTGGCCAGCACCGCGCCCTCGCCCATCCAGATCCGCGCCCGGCCCGTCCTCACCGCCTCGGCCAGGTCCGCCGGCCCCGCGTCGGACGCCAGGGCCTTCACCGCCAGGGCCAGGGCCTCGCGGTCCGCCTCCGCCGCCCCGCTCACCGGCCGCCCGCCGGCGCCAGGTCAAAGACCAGCCGCCCGATCCGCCCCGCCGTGGGCGAGGCCTCGCCGCGCAGCCGCACCCGGAACAGCCGTCCCGACAGCCTCAGGTCCGCCCGCGCCTGCCCGGGCGCCAGGGCCGCCGGCGCGGCGCGGCGCTCCGGCCCCTGCGGCGTGCGCCGGGCCGAGACCTCCAGCACCACCGGCCCCTGCTGTCCCGCCAGGTCCGGCCAGACCCCGCGCACCAGGGCCGTGCGGTCCTCGTCCAGCACCTGGTCGGCGCTCTCCAGGAACCAGGCGAAGGGCGCCCCGTCGGCGCTCGACCCCCGCTCGCACCAGAACATCGAGCCGTCCGGCGCCGTCGCCACGGGATGCTCCGCCGGCCCGGCGTCGATCATGGCCGTGCGCGGCGCCGCCCCCCGGCTCCAGGCCCCGTCCGCAAGGGACAGCACCAGGCACCGGCTGTTCTCCGCCCCGTCGCGCCGGTCGGGATAGTCGAACCTCACCTCGGAAAAGGCCGCCAGGGTCGAGGCGAACACCTTCTCCCCCTGCCCCGCCGCCAGGTTCTCGGCCAGGTCCGCCCGCAGGGGGCAGCTCAGCGGCTCCGGCGCCCCGCCCAGGGCGTAGCGCCAGGCCTGCAGGTCCGGGCCCAGCCAGAAGGCCGCCTGCCCGCTCACCGTCGCCGCATTGGGCCCGATCAGGCCGCAGGCCTGCCCCACCCGGTCGAACCGCCAGGGCTGGCCCGGGCTGCCGGTGAAGACGCCCAGGAACAGGGCGTGGGTCGTCCAGACCAGCAGGTATTGTCCCAGGGTCCGCCCGCCCACGATCCGCCCTCCGCCGGGCAGCACGTATTCCCGCGCCGTCGTGTCCGGCGCCGTCGTCCACTGGTCCAGCCGCCGCACGCTCCCGTGGCGGATGCACAGGGGGTTGAACCGGCCCGAGGCCTCCTCATTGCACCCCAGGGCGAAGACCTGGTCGGTGGCCGAGACCAGCATGGCGGTCATCCGCGCCGGCGCCCCGGCGACGGGCCGCGCCCGTCCCCCGGCCGAGGGCGACCACGGGTAAAGCGTTCCGTCCCGCGGCGCGGCCAGCAGGCTCTCGCCCCAGGCCGCCAGCGACCAGGTGCGCGGCGCCAGCTCCCCGTCCGAGGGCTCCGACCAGGCCCCCGCGCTCCAGGCGCCCGTGCCGTATCCCCGCCCGCCGGAGCCGTCCGCGGCCCCGGGCGCCAGGCCCTCGGGCGTCGCATCGGCCAGCTCCCCGCCGCGCCAGGTCTCCAGCCGCGAGGGTCCGCCAAAGGCCAGGATCAGCCCGCCCGACAGGTCGCTCCAGCCCAGCAGCCCCCGGCAAGGCCCGGCCAGCCGCCCCGGATGAAGCCGCTCCCAGCCCCCGATCACCTGAGG
>JBJTFE010000150.1:0-2643 GCA_046093265.1 Phenylobacterium sp.
GCGATCGGGCAGCCGCTGATCTCGAGGTCGCGGGAGGCGACCCTCGAGGTGGCGTCGACGGGGGGGTCGAAGCGCAGCACCTCTTCCACCAGGGCGGCGGCGAGGCCGGGATCGGCCATCAGCTTGGCCTTCTCCGAGGGGTTCAGCATGAGCAGCCGCGCGCCGTTGCCGATAAGGTCGGTGGTGGTCAGGTTGCCGCCCACGAGGAGGGCCGTCAGGTTGATGCGCAGCTCGGTGTCGCTGATCGGCGCGCCTTCGCCCTGGAGTTGGACCATGTCCGAGATCAGGTCGTCGCGCGGGTGGGCGCGCCGGTCGGCGAGGGCCTCGGTGAAGTAGGCGGTGAGGGCCAGGCTCGCCCGCTCCATGTGGGCGGTCTGGTCGGCGTTGCGGAAGGGATTCAGGCCCTGGATCAGTCCCTCGGACCAGTCCCGGAAGTCCTCCAGCCGGTCATGCGGCACGCCCAGGATGGAAGCGATCACGTCGATGGGGATCGGAACGCAGAACAGCTCCATCAGGTCGACCTCGGCCTGGCCGCCGATCCGGTCCAGGGCCTCGTCGACGATGCGCTCGACCTCGGGACGGAACTTCGCGACCCGGGCGTAGAGGGCCCGGGAGAGCGGGCCCCGGATCCGGGCGTGGTCCGGGTCGTCCAGGGTCAGGATGCTGGAAGTCTCGCTGCGCGGCAGGCTGGGGTCCGGGGGATCAAACCGCTGGAGCCGCCGGCTCTCCGGGTCGGCCAGCAGGGGGTCGCGCCACAGGGTGAGGTCGGTGGCCACGCCGCGGACGTCGGCGTAGCGCGACAGGAGGGTCGCTCCGCTGAACGCGTCGTGATGGACGGGGCAGGCGTTGCGCAGCCGGGCCAAAACAGTCGCCGGGTCGCGGCGGTAGGCCTCGTCCAGCGGGGTCAGCTGAAGGATTGTCGGAAGGACGTCGTCGGCCATGTCATCCTCCCTGGCGGATACGGAGACTATCGGGTTTGCCCGCCGGGTTCACAAGCCCCCGCCGCCCCAGAGGCCCTGGCCGAACTGTCCGGCGACCAGAGCTGAGAAGAGTACGAGGCCCGCCAGCGCGTTGGACCGGAAGAGCGCGAGCGCGCCCGCAGGGTCGCTCATGTCCAGCCGGGTCGCCTGTCGGGAGAGGTGGAGGCCGTAGCCCGCCGCGAGGGGCAGGAAGAGGGGTCCCAGGCGCGCCGTGAAGGCGCAGGCGAGGGCGAACAGGAAGGCCAGGACGTAGAACCCCAGAACGGCGAGGGGGGCGGAGCGGCCAAGGCGGCGGGCTGAGGAGCGGATCCCCGCCAGGGCGTCGTCCTCCATGTCCTGGACTGCGTAGATGGTGTCGTAGCCGAGGGTCCAGAAGACGCCCCCGAGATAGAGCAGGATCGCCGGAACCCCGATCCCGCCGGACGCCGCCGCGAAGCCGAGGAGGGCGCCCCAGTTGAAGGTCAGGCCCAACCAGGCCTGGGGCCACCAGGTGATCCGCTTCATGAAGGGATAGGCCGCCACCAGGGCGAGGGAGGCGATCCCCAGGCCGATGGCCAGGGGCGGAAGGGTGACGAGGATGGCGGCGGAGGCCAGACAGCCGGCGATGACGAAGGCCCAGGCCTGGCGGACGGAAATGCGCCCGGAGGCGACCGGTCGGCCGGCCGTCCGCGCGACCTGGGCGTCGAGATCCCGGTCGACGAGGTCGTTGTAGGCGCAGCCGGCCGCCCGCATGAGCGCGGCGCCGGCGAAGATCTTGGCCAGCAACAGGAGATCCGGCCACTCCCCCGCCATCGAGGCCGCGAGCGCTGCGCCCTGCCACCCGGGCAGCATGAGCAGCCAGATTCCCGTCGGCCGGTCGAAGCGGCCGAGCTTCAGCCAGGGTTGCAGGCCAACGGGCGCGAAGCGGTCCACCCAGTTGTCGGGCCTGGCGTCGGGCAGGATGTCTGAGGTCGGCGTCTCGGGCATGGCCTGGTCTTACCAGACTGTGACCGACCCGCATCAGTCCAAAGGGATCCGCTCGCGCCTCTGTTGACCTCAGTGTTCCCCGGGGGCATCACCAGTCCTCCCCAGCAGCAGGAAAGGAGGGGCCGAATGACAGCGAATGTCGCCAAACCCCTCCGCATACCGGAGCGCCTGAGGGGCTGAACCCGAAGGCCCCCGCGCCCCGCCGGCAATCGTCGGTGAGGTCTTTCCCTGATCCCGCCGCGCCCCTTCGCGGGCCTGCGCCGACCCTGCTGCAGACATGACCGAGCACTACGAAGACGAAGACGAGGCGCCCCGCGAGCGCGCCCTGAGCAATCTCCAGGTGATGGGCTTCATCGCCGGCTACTGGCGGCGTCGGCCCTGGAGGCTGACCTGGGTCAGTGCGTGTGGGGTCATCGCCATCGGGCTGGACATGGCCATGCCCTGGGCGGCCGGACACCTGGTCGACACCCTGACCCGGGGCCCGGAAGCAGCGCCCGACGCCTGGCGCTGGTGGGGGGTCTTTGTCGGCGTGGCCGTAGCGCTCGCCTTCGTCCGGAACATCCGTGACAAGCCATGGTGCCGGCTGGCGGCCTTCAACATGAAGGAGATGACGGATGAGGGGTTCGCCCGCGTCCAGGCCTACTCGGCCGACTGGCACGCCGACTCCTTCGCCGGGGCGACGGTCCGCAAGCTGAGC
>JBJTFE010000151.1:0-2116 GCA_046093265.1 Phenylobacterium sp.
CGCCTTCGCGGCTCGACCCGCTGCACGGACGGTCCCGCCGCGGGGGTGGTCATTCTGATGGTGGCGACAATCTCTGCGGCCTTGCGGCGGTTGAAATCATCGACCCGGTTCCAGATCAGAAACAGGTCCACCAGCCACAGGATGCCGCAGCCGCCGAAGGTCAGCAGCTTCAGGATCCCGAAGCCGATGTCGCCCACCAGGAAGCGGTCGACGCCCAGGGTGCCGAACAGGACCGACAGGACGAAGACCAGGGTGCGGTCCTTCTTGTCCGAGGCGAACTGGGAGTTGAACAGGACCTTCTGCTGCTCTGTGAGGTCCTGGATCAGCATCTGCTGCTCCATGAAGGTGAATTCAGCCATGGGCGTGTCTCCGGTGATGGGTGTGAAGTTCCAGGAACCCGCCGGCGGATACGGCGACGAGGGTCGCCGCGACGAGCGGGCTGAAAGGGTTGAGCGCGATGGCGCCGGCGAGGTCGAGGCGCAGGAGGGCGGCTATGGCCCTCAGGGTCCCGCAGCCCCAGCAGTCCTGGTCGAGGAAGAACCGGAACAGGCAGCCCGGCGCGTGGACGCCCACGGGGGTCCCGAGGCTCAGGGCCCAGGCCGCAACGACCGGCGCGAGCGCGGCCCGGAAGAGGGGATCGACGAGCGGCCCGATTCCGCCGGCCGGAGGGCCGGGGCGACGTCCGATGAAGGCCACCAAGCTTTTCCCCGCCTCAGTAGGTCCGAACGTACCAATCATCCACGTTGGACAGGGTCTCGAATTTGCGACGGTAGCCCTTCGTCGTCAGGAAATCGTGAATTTCCTGCCGCTTTGGCGTGAAATTGTGCTCCACCGTGATCAGCCGGATCTCCCAGGCGCCGAAGTCGAGGGCCTGGAGGATGTCGAGCTCGGAACCTTCCGTGTCGATGGACAGGTAGTCGATCCGCCGGGGCGCATTCCAGTGCGCCAGCAGGTCGTTGAGAGAGACGGTCGTCACCTCATAGCGTTTTCCCTCCGCCCGGGTGCCGGCCAGGCTGTCGCCCTGGGAGTAGGCGTCGATGGTGGAGTGGGCGGCGATGGCCGGCTGGTTGAAGACTAGGGTCTCGCCCGTCCGGGTCCAGACGCAGCGGTCGTCGATGAAGCAGGCCCGGTTGCGACGCAGGGCCGGGTACCAGATGCGCGCCGGCTCGGCGAGGATTCCGTTCCAGCCCAGCCGGGTCTCCAGCGCCCGGGTGTTGGAAAACTTGATCCCGTCCGTCGCCCCGAACTCCACGAAGAAGCCGCCCGAGCGCATCTTCGTCTCATAGGCCACCCAAAGGTCCTGCAGGAACTGGCCGTGGCTCCAGGCGGCGTTGTCCATGCAGAACTGGAGAAAGGCGATGTGCTCGTCCTTGCCGGGATCGGAGTCCCGCAGTCCGACCATCAGCAGCAGGAAGTCGGCGCGGCTGATGGACACCATTTCGATCATTCCCCCTTCGGCTTGAAGACAAGGCCTAGCACGGCGCGGGCCCGCCGGGGAAACAGAGAGAACGGGAAACAGAGAGAACGGGAGACAGAGCGACCGGGGCGCAGGACCCCGCGGGCGGCGGTTTCCAGGCTTAACGATTCGTTGAATTGCGTCGTCCCCGGAACCGGAGGAAGGTCTTCGCATCACGGACGGAAACGGGGGGCTTCATGCTGGTCTCACAGATTCTTCGGGCCAAGGGGGATGCGGTGTTCACCGTCGCGCCCACAGACACGGTCGGCCGGGTCGCCGAACATCTGCATTCCAGACGTATCGGCGCCCTTGTGGTGACGAAGGGCGGGGCCGTGGTGGGCATCGTCTCCGAGCGCGACATCGTGCGGGCGGTGGCCGGCGGCGACGAAAAGGTCACATCGCAGCCTGTCTCCGCCTATATGACGGCGGACGTGCTATTCGCAGCGCCCGGCGAAACCCTCGATTCCCTTCTCGCGCGCATGACCGACCGGCGCATCCGCCACCTGCCGGTCGTCCAGGACGGGCGGCTGGTCGGGATCGTCTCCATCGGCGACCTGGTGAAGTGGAAGATCTCCGAGGTCGAAGCCGAGGCGGACGGCCTGAAGGCCTACATCGCCGGGAGCTGACCTGAGAGGGACTTCCTGGTGGAGCCGAGGGGAG
>JBJTFE010000152.1:0-4853 GCA_046093265.1 Phenylobacterium sp.
GGGCGTGGGCCTCGCGCGGGGCGGCGGGCGCAGGCGCCGGCGGCGGGGCGGCGGCCCGGGCCTCCAGGGCGGCCAGGGCGTCGGCCTTGGTCACGCGGCCCCCCTTGCCCGTACCGGGGATGGCGGCGGGATCCAGCCCGCCCTCCACAGCGACGCGCTGGGCGGAGGGGGCCAGGATGGCCGCCGCGGGCGCCTTCGCCGGGACGGTGGCGGGGGCGGGGGCCGCTGCAGGCGCCTTGGCCGGAGCCGGCTTGGCGGCCGGGGCCGCGGCGGCGGCGCCTTCCTTGACGCGGCTGCGGCAGACCATCGCCCGCCGCCTCAAGGAGGCCCAGCAGACGGCCGCCATGCTGACGACCTTCAACGAGGTCGACATGAGCGCCGTCATGGCCCTGCGGAACACCTACAAGGACGCCTTCGAGAAGACTCACGGCGTGAAGATGGGCTTCATGGGCTTCTTCGTCCGGGCCTGCATCCACGCCCTCAAGGCCGTGCCCGAGGTCAACGCCGAGATCGACGGACAGGACCTGATCTACAAGAACCACTACGACATCGGCGTGGCGGTCGGCACCGAGCGCGGCCTGGTCGTGCCGGTGGTGCGGGACGCCGACACCCTGTCCCTGGCGGGTGTCGAGAAGGCCATCGGCGACCTCGGCAAGAAGGCGCGGGACGGCGCCCTGGCCCTCGACGACCTGCAGGGCGGCACCTTCACCATCTCGAACGGCGGGGTCTACGGCTCGCTCATGTCGACGCCGATCCTTAATGCCCCCCAGTCGGGCATCCTGGGCATGCACAAGATCCAAGAGCGGCCCGTGGCGGTGAACGGCCAGGTCGTGATCCGGCCGATGATGTACCTGGCCCTGTCCTACGATCACCGGATCGTCGACGGCCAGGGCGCCGTGACCTTCCTGGTGCGCGTCAAGGAAGCCATCGAGGATCCGCAGCGCCTGCTGCTCGATATCTGACCCTTTCAGGCCCTGTCGGGCGAGGAAGTCCCATGTCCCAGTACGACGTCGTCATCATCGGGGGCGGTCCCGGCGGCTACAACGCCGCCATCCGCGCCGGCCAGCTTGGCCTGAAGGCCGCCATCGTCGAGATGCGCGAGACCCTCGGCGGGACCTGTCTGAACGTCGGATGCATGCCCTCCAAGGCCCTGCTGCACGCTTCCGAGCTGTATGAGGCCGCGAACCGGGAGTTCGAGCACTTGGGTATCGAGGTCGCCCCGCGCCTGAACCTTGGACGGATGATGGCCCAGAAGGACGAGTCGGTGTCGGCCCTGACCAAGGGCGTCGATTTCCTGATGAAGAAGAACAAGGTCGAGCGGATCCTCGGCAAGGGGCGCCTGGCCGGGTCCGGCAGGGTCGAGGTGGACGGCGCCGACGGCAAGACGGTGACCCTCGAGGCCCGCAACATCGTCATCGCCACAGGCTCGGAGCCTTCCGGCCTGCCGGGCGTGGCGGTGGACGGGGAACGGATCATCGACTCCACGGGGGCCCTGTCCCTCACCGAGGTCCCGAAGACGATGATCGTCATCGGCGCCGGGATCATCGGGCTGGAGCTGGGCTCGGTCTGGCGCCGGCTGGGCGCCGAGGTGACCGTGATCGAGTACCTGGACCGCATCTGCCCCGGTATGGACGCCGAGGTGGCGAAGGCATTCCAGCGCATCCTGGCCAAGCAGGGCGTCAACTTCCGCCTTGGCGCCAAGGTGACCGGCGCCAAGGCCGGCAAGTCCAAGGTCGAGCTGACCGTCGAGCCCGCCGCGGGAGGCGCCTCCGAGACCCTGTCCGCCGACCGGGTCCTCCTGGCCATCGGTCGCCGGCCCTATACGGCGGGCCTGGGGCTGGAGACGGTGGGGATCATCCCCGACGCCCGCGGCTTCATCGAGACCGACCATTTCCGGACATCAGCTCCGGGCGTCTGGGCGGTTGGCGACGTCATCCATGGCCCCATGCTGGCCCACAAGGCCGAGGAGGACGCTGTCGCCTGTATCGAGCTCATCGCTGGAAAGGCCGGGCACGTCGACTACAACCTGGTGCCCAGCGTGGTCTACACGACCCCGGAGGTCGCCTGGGTGGGTCGCAACGAAGAGCAGTTGAAGTCCGAGGGCCGGGCCTACAAGGCCGGTAAGTTCCCCTTCGCCGCCAATAGCCGGGCCAAGATCAACCACGAGAGCGAAGGCTTCGTGAAGGTGCTGGCCGACGCCGCCACGGATGAGGTCCTGGGCGTCCACATCGTGGGGCCGCAGGCTGGCGAGCTCATCGGCGAGTATTGCGTGGCCATGGCCTTCCGGGCGGCCAGCGAGGACATCGCCCGGATCTGCCACCCCCACCCGACGCGCTCCGAGGCCGGCCGCCAGGCCGCCATGGGCGTCGAGGGCTGGACCATGCAGGCCTGACGGGACGCCGTCACGCCCTCGGATGGGCGTCGGCGTAGGCCCTGAGCAGGGCTGCAGAGTCGACCTGGGTGTAGCGCTGGGTCGTCGACAGTGAGGCGTGCCCAAGCAGTTCCTGTATCGACCGGAGGTCTGCGCCCGCGCCCAGCAGGTGGGTGGCGAAGGCGTGCCTCAGGGCGTGGGGCGTTGCGGTGTCCGGAAGTCCCAGCCGCACCCGCATCCCCTGGACCGTCGCCTGGACGTGGCGAGGGGACAGAGGCCCGCCCCGGCGGGCCCGGAACAGGGGTTCATCAGGCGCCAGCGGAAAGGGCAGAGTCCGGACGTAGGTCTCCACCGCCTTCGCCACCCGGGGCAGGACCGGGACCATCCGCGTCTTCGACCCCTTGCCCGTGATCCGCAGGGCTTCGCCCAGGGGCGCGTCGCGCCGTCGCAGGGACAGGGCCTCGGAGATGCGCAGCCCACAGCCGTACA
This sequence comes from Phenylobacterium sp., assembly GCA_046093265.1. GTDB lineage: Bacteria > Pseudomonadota > Alphaproteobacteria > Caulobacterales > Caulobacteraceae > Phenylobacterium. The sequence continues at coordinate 2,861 of JBJTFE010000152.1, forward strand.
GAAGCGTCAGCACGGCTTCGTCCCGGGCCGACTCCCAGGGGTCGAGGTCGCCGTCGAGCCCCGGCTCCGCCAGCAGCTCCGCCGCCTGGGCCTCGGTAACCGGACGTGGTGCGGTCGGTTTGACCCGCGGCCCCCGCACCAGGGCCAGGGCGGGATTGGCCAGGCCCAGCCTACGGTCAAGGAAGCCGTGAAAGGTGCGGATCGCCGAGAGGGACTGCGACAGGGAGCGGGGCGACAGCGGCGCCTCCCCCTGACGGAGCACGGCCAGCCAGGCGCGGATGTCCGCGGCGTTGACGCCGCCGAGGTCTTCGGCCGACAAGGGGCCGCCCCGGTGGCCCTCAAGGAAGGCGAGATAGCGACGGGCGATGAATCCGTAGGCGGCGAGGGTGCGAGGGGACAGCCGCCGCTCCTTCTCCAGGTGCTCGAGCCAGAGGCGGAGGGCCGCCCGGGCCTCCATCAGGCCACCATCAGTCGTCGGGCCAGCCGCTCTGCAACCCGGGCCATGAAGGCGACCAGTTCCGGTCCCATGTCCGGCGTGAAGCCCTCGGGATCGCCTGAACCGAAGCCCAGAAGACCGGGGCGGCCGGGCAGGTCGAGCCGCGCCAGGGCCATCGACCGGATGAAGGGGGCCTGGTCGCCGAACAGGCCGAGGGCGGTGGGGCGAAAGCCCAGGAGGATCCTGGCGTCGTCCTCCAGGAGCTGACTGACGCCGCCTTCCGGAAGCTGTCGCCAGCCGCCCTGCGCCTCTGGCCCCTCGATCCCCAAGGCGCCGGCTTGCAGGCCGAACCGGGCCCGGGCGATGTCGTCGAGGCGCAGGGCCAGGTCCGCCGGATCGTTGGCGTCCAGCAGGTCGATCACCGCCTCGCGGGTCTGGGCCTGAGCGGCGAAGTTGCCGCGCGCGACGACCTCGAGGCGGGCCCGGGCCTCGCTCTCCGCCCGCGCGGTCTCGCTGACCCGGGCCAGGGCGGCCGGGCCAAACTCCACCACGCGGGCGTCGGGCCTGAGGGCGAGGCCCAGGGTCTGGAGGATCTCGGGATCGCCGGTCAGGATGTCCGGGCGGCGGAGCAGGGCGGCGCGCACGGTTTCCGCCCCGGGCTCGTCCTGCGGCTCCGCCTCGCCCGCACTCACCATGGTCCCCGCGCCCCCGCTTCAGAGAATCGACTGTCCCGTTGCGGCCCAGTCGCTGAGGAACTGAGAAAGCCCGCGTTCGGTTAACGGGTGCTTGAAGAGGGCGACGAAGACCTCCGGCGGGATCGTCGCGCAGTCGGCTCCGCACAGGGCCGCCGCCGTGACGTGGGCCGGGCTGCGAATCGAGGCGGCGAGGATTTCGGTGTCGAAGTCGTAGTTGTCGTAGATGGCCCGGATCTCGGTGATCAGGTCCATGCCATCGGCGCCATGGTCGTCCAGCCGCCCTATGAAGGGCGAGACATAGCTGGCTCCGGCCTTGGCGGCGAGCAGGGCCTGGGCGGCGGAGAAGCACAGGGTGACGTTGGTCTGGATGCCCTGGACCGCGAACTCCGAGGTTGCGACCAGACCCTCGCGGGTCAGCGGAACCTTGACCACCACGTTCGGCGCGATGGCGGCCAGCTTCGCGCCTTCGGCGAGCATGCCGGCGACATCCGTGGCCGCCACCTCTGCGCTGACCGGGCCTTCGACGAGGGCGCAGATCTCGGCGATCACGTCGAACATCGGCCGGCCCGACTTAGCGATCAGGGTGGGATTGGTCGTCACCCCGTCGACGAGGCCCGTGGCGGCGATGTCCTTGAGGATCGCCACGTCGGTGGTGTCGAGGAAAAGTTGCATCTGGCTGCGTCCGCTTTTGTTGAAGAGGTCTTGTAGGACTCCAGGGGCCGCCCCGGAAGCCCTGACGGCTCCCGGTCCGGGACGGACCAGTCTATGAAGGCGCGACATGGCCCGTATCGTCTCCGTCCTCCTGCCCCTGCCCCTTCCCGAAGCCTTCGACTACGAGGAGCCGGAGGGCCTTGGCCTGTCC
>JBJTFE010000153.1:0-2632 GCA_046093265.1 Phenylobacterium sp.
CCAGGCCCTCGCCATAGACCGGCAGGAGGATGGCGCGGTTGGCGATGATGAAGTTCATGTGGCTGGCCGGGGCGCCGCCCACGCCATCGACCTCGATCCAGCCGGGCGAGGGGATCCGGACCACGCGGAGGGCGCGGCCCGGGCCCTGTCCGGCATGACCGATGCGGCGGGCCGCGCCCTCCGCGTGGTCCGGATCCCCTCGCCCGGCGGGATCGAGGTCGATGGCGTGGGCGGCGCCCCGGCCAGCCACATGAACTTCATCATCGCCAACCGCGCCATCCTCCTGCCGGTCTATGGCGAGGGGCCCGCCGCCCGCCTGGCCGCCCAGGGCCTGGCCGAGGCCTTCCCCGGTCGCGAAGTCATCGCCCTGCCGTCCAACGCCCTCCTGTCGGGCGGCGGGTCCTTTCACTGCATCTCCCAGCAGGAGCCGGCCTGATGCCCCGCACCCTCACCGTCGCCGCCCTGCAGGCCGCCTATGGCGCGGACCGGGACGCCAACATCGCTCGCACCGCCGACCTGATCCGCGAGGCGGCCAGCCGGGGCGCCCAGGTCATCCTGCCCTCGGAGCTGTTCCAGGGGCCCTATTTCTGCGTCGCCCAGGAGGAACGCTGGTTCGCTGAGGCCCATCCCTGGCGCGAGCACCCTTGCGTCACCGCCCTGGCGCCCCTCGCCGCCGAGCTGGGCGTCGTCCTGCCGATCTCGATCTTCGAGCGCGAAGGGCCGCACTACTTCAACAGCCTTGTGATGGTCGACGCCGACGGCTCGCTGATGGGCCTCTACCGCAAGAGCCACATCCCCGACGGCCCCGGGTACATGGAGAAGTACTACTTCCGGCCGGGCGACACCGGCTTCCGGGTCTGGGATACCCGGTTCGGGCGGATCGGGGCCGGCATCTGCTGGGACCAGTGGTATCCGGAGTGCGCCCGGGCCATGACCCTGATGGGCGCCGAGGTCCTGCTCTATCCCACCGCCATCGGCTCGGAGCCGCATGACTCGAGCCTGGACACGGCGGCCCCCTGGCGCCGGGCCATGCAGGGCCACGCCGTCTCCAACGTCATCCCCGTGGTGGGCGCCAACCGGACGGGCTTCGAGCCCTGGGAAGGCTATCCCGGCGGCGGCCAGCGCTTCTACGGCTCCAGCTTCATCGCCGACCATAGGGGAGACCTCGTGGCCGACTTCGGGCGTGACGATGAAGGGGTCGCCCTGGCGACCTTCGACCTCGACTTCCTCGCCGGCCACCGGGCGGCTTGGGGCTTCTTCCGCGACCGCCGGACCGACCTCTACGGCGCCCTCGTCCAGCCGAGGCCGGCGTGATCGAGACCGATCGTTTGGTCCTCAGGCCCTGGCGGGACGGGGACCGGGACGCCTTCGCGGCGATCAACGGGGATCCCCGGGTAAATGACTGGCTGGGCGGGCCGATCCCGGCCGCCGCCACCTTCGCCATGATGGACCGGATCAACGCCGCCATAGTCCGGGACGGGTTTGGCTTCTGGGCGGCTGAACGGCGGGCGGACGGGCGGCTGGCGGGGATGATCGGCCTTTCCCGCGTCGCGGCGGGCGACCTGCCGGTGGGGCCCTGCGTGGAGGTCGGCTGGCGGCTCCATCCGGACTTCTGGGGCCAAGGGCTGGCCAGCGAGGGCGCCCGGGCGGCCCTGGACTGGGGATTCGGCCCCGGCGGCCTCAAGGAGATCGTCGCGTTCACCGCCGTGACCAACCTGGCCTCCCAGGCGGTCATGCGCCGGATCGGGATGACCCCCGACCCGGCGCGGGACTTCGACCATCTGCGCCTGGCGCAGGACCATCCCCTGCGCCGCCACGTGGTCTGGACCGCGAGGGCCTAGCGCAGGACTGTCAGGCCGTTGCGGATGACCGTGACGTTGCGGGCCTTCACCCGGGCCTCGAACGAGATGTTCTTGCCGTCCTTCCAGATGTCCACCGTGATCACGTCGCCGGGGAAGACCGGCGAGGAGAAGCGGGCCTGGTGGGAATAGATCTGGTCGGCGTCGAAGCCGGTCACTTCCTGGAGGATGGCCCGGCAGGTGATCCCGTAGGTGCACAGGCCGTGGAGGATCGGCCGGTCGAAGCCCGCCTTCTTCGCCACGCCGGGATCGGAGTGCAGGGGGTTGCGGTCGCCGTTCAGCCGGTAAAGCAGGGCCTGGTCCTCGCGGGTGGCGAAGTCGACCGAGATGTCCGGCGCGCGGGTCGGGACGACGTGGGGCTCTGGGGCGCCCTCGGACGGGCCACCGAAGCCGCCGTCGCCGCGGGCGAAGGTGGAGCCCGTGAGCGTGGCGACCTTCTCGCCCTTCTCATCCGTCCAGATCGTCTCGTTGATGATGACGGCGCCCTTGCCCTCGCCCTTGTCGTAGGCGCCGATGGTCCGGCCCTCGGCGGTGAAGGTCCCGCTGGTCGGCAGGGGCTTGTGAAGCTCCACCTTCTGCTCGCCGTGCACGACCATCAGGAAGTTGATCTGGCTGGGCCGGTGGCCCGGGGGCATTTCGGGGGCGGGCCCGGCCGCGCCCCGGAGTGCGGCGGCCAGCACGGTGGCGGCCGTCGGGACGACCTTCAGGCCCTTCTCATAGACGAAGGCCAGCTCGGTCTCGTCCATCGGGTCCTGCCCCAGGCCGATGCCGAG
>JBJTFE010000154.1:0-4318 GCA_046093265.1 Phenylobacterium sp.
ATCGCGAGGTTCACCGAGGGGCGCTTCGCCCCCTCCGGGCTGGCGACGGAGGCGCAGGCCCTCGAGGAGGCGCCGCCCGAACCCGCAGCGCCCCTCGGTGAACCTCGCGATGTTCTCCCGGGTCGCGAGGTAGGTCTTGCCCGGCGTCTGGAGCCCCGCCACCCAGCGCCAGGACAGGGTGTTGCTGGCCGGGTCGGCGTCAATCAGGTGGCGAAGGAAGAAGTCCGCCCCCAGCGCCCAGGGCAGGCGCAGGGTGAAGATCCAGATTGAGGCGAACCACATCCGGGCGTGGTTGTGCAGGTAACCCGTCTGCACGAGCTCCCGGGCCCAGTCGTCAAAGCCCTCCACACCCGTTCGCCCGGCCTCGGCCTCGGTCAGGGTCTTCAGCCCGACGAAGTCGTCGCGGACCCGGTCCCGCGCTTCCAGGAAGCGCGTCCAGACGGCCGGACGCATTTCCAGCCAGCCCTTCCAGTAGGTCCGCCAGACCACCTCCTGGATGAACTTCTCCGCCTCCGCCGGCCCGTGGCGCGCGAGGACGGCCTCGACCACCTCCGCCTCGGTGATCACCCGGTGGCGCAGATAGGGCGACAGCTGTGAAACCGCTCCGGGACGGCCGGGTCCCGGGTCCAGGTTCCGGCCCTGCGCGTAGTCCCGTCCGGCCCGGGGAACAAAGCGGGCGAGCCGCTCGAGCGCGGCCTCACGGGTTGGCGGAAACATTCCGGCTTCTGGCACAGCGCCCCTCGGCTCCCGTCCACGTGATGCAGGACAGCTGCATCCCGGACCCGCCATATGTCGATGCCGGTCAGCCGGGGGAAGGGCCTGCGTCGGGGTGACGCAACGGCACGTCGCCGATTTCCCCCGCCGCCTCCGCGATCGCCGTCGCCAGGGCCGGGACCTCGGCGTCATCGACGGTGCGCAGGTCGATGAAGACCCGGTCCTGCTCGATCCGGCCGAGCACGCGGATCCTGCCGGTCCGAAGGCGCAGGGCGAGGTCCTCCGCGCCCAGGCGGGCGCTGCGAAGGGCGAGGGCCCGGCCGGCCAGGGGCCGCATGGGAAGGGCCCCGCCGCCGGCGAAGCCCTCGGTTCCCATGGCTTCGATGTCCAGGTCGGCAAGCCCGCCGAGCCGGGCCGCCAGGTCGGCTGTGCGCAAGGCCAAGTCGCCGGCCTCCTGCGCCAGCATCCGCAGGACCGGAATACGCTGCACCGGATCGGACGGCGGTCGGTAGAGCCGCAGGGTTGCCGCCAGGGCGGCGGCCGAGAGCTTGTCCAGCCGCAGGGCCCGGGCCAGCGGATGGGCCTCCAGCCGGTCCACCAGGGCCCGCCGGCCCGCAGCCAGCCCGGCCTGGGGACCGCCCAGCAGCTTGTCCCCGCTGAACAGCACCAGGTCGGCGCCGGCCTGGAGGCTGGCCTGCACGGTCGGCTCGTCCGGCACGCCGAAGGGCGCCAGGTCCACCAGGGCCCCGCCGCCCAGGTCCTCGATCAGCAGCAGGCCATGGGCGTGGGCGAAGTGGGCCAGGCTCTCCGGGGACGGGGCGCTGGTGAACCCTGTGATCCGGAAGTTGCTGGGGTGGGTGCGCAGGATGACCCGGGCGTCGGGATGCTCGGCCAGGGCCTTTTCGTAGTCGCGCAGGTGCGTCCGGTTGGTGGTTCCCACCTCGACCAGGCGGGAGCCGCCCTGGGCCACCACGTCCGGCACCCGGAAGCCGCCGCCGATCTCCACCAGTTCGCCCCGCGAGACAATGACCGGCGCGCCGTCGGCCAGTGCGGCCAGGGCCAGGAGCACCGCGCCCGCGCAGTTGTTCACCGCCAGCCCGGCCTCCGCGCCGGTCGCCTCGGCGATCAGGGGGTCCAGGTGGACATGGCGGGAGGACCTGCGGCCGGTGTCGAGGTCGATCTCGAGATTGGCGTAGCCCGCCGCCGCGCGCACCGCCTCCAGGGCCTCGGGGGCCAGGGGCGCGCGGCCGAGGTTGGTGTGGATCACGACCCCGGTGGCGTTGATGACCGGGAAGAGGGTCTCCCGGGTTCCCGCCTCCAGCCGCGCGCCGGCGGCGGCGAGCAGGCCGGCGGGCGAGGGCAGGGCCTCGGGATCGGCGGGCAGGCGCGCCCGGGCCTCGGCCAGGACGGCGCGCACGGCGCGGGTCACGGCCTCGGCGCCGAAGCGGGCCTTCAGGGGCAGGGCCTCCGGGGAGTCGCACAGCGCGCCCACGGCCGGCAGGCGACGGCGCGGGTCCGTGCGGTCGGCCTTGCGGGTCTCCTGCGTCACTGCGGCTCTCCTGTCCGGCCCGGACTATAGGGAGGCGGCCGCCGGCCCGGCAAGCGAGGCGGATGACCGCGCGCCCGGTTCGACGTAGGGAGTCTGCATGCGCCGCTCGACCCCGGGACCCCTCCAGTGACCGTCGCCCCGCCTCCGCCCCTGGGCCTTGCGGTGATCGGCCACGTCAACCATGGCAAGACGGCCCTGGTCCGGGCGCTCACAGGCATCGAGACCGACCGGCTTCCCGAGGAAAAGGCGCGGGGCCTGTCCATCGCCCTCGGCTTCGCCCACCTTGAGCTTCCGGAGGGCGACATCGACTTCCTGGACGCCCCCGGCCACGAGGACTTCATCCGGGCCATGGTGATGGGAACCGCCGGGGCCCGGGCCGCCCTGCTGGTGGTCTCCGCGGCGGAGGGTTTCGGTCGCCAGACCCGCGAGCACCTGCGCATCGCCGGCCTGCTCGGGCTGCAGTCGGGGCTCGTGGCGGTGACCAAGGCCGACCTTGCGCCGGAGGCGGCCCGGCCCGGCGCGCAGGCGCGCCTCGCGGCGGAGCTTGCGGGCAGCTTTCTCGCCGCCGCCCCCTGCGTGTTCTGCTCAACGGTGACCGGGGAAGGCCTCGAGGCGCTGCGCACGGCGATCCTCCGACTTGCCCGCGAGGCTCCGCCCCCCGCGCCCCTGGCCGGCGCCTTCCTGCCCCTCGACCGGGTCTTCAGCCCTCCGGGAACGGGAACGGTCGTCACCGGGTCGCTCCAGGGTGCGGGCCTTGCGGTGGGAGACGAGGCGGTGCTGGAGCCCTCCGGACGCCGGGTCCATGTCCGTCAGCTGCAGGTCCATGGCCGGTCCGTCCCCTCGGCCCCCGCCGGGGGGCGGGTTGCGGCGGCCCTTCGTGGCGTCGCCCCGGGCGAGGCGCCGGTGGGCGAGGTCCTCTGCACCCCTGGCGCCTTCCCCGCTTCCCGGCGCATCGACGTGGCCCTCGCCCTGTCGCCCGACGCCCCCGCGCCCCTGAAGTCCGGCGATGAGGTCCGGGTCCTGTCCGGAGCGAGGCAGGACATGGCCCGGGTGCGCCTGCTGGAGGCCGCCGTCCTGGAGCCCGGCGGGGAGGGGCTGGCCCAGCTGCGCTTCGCCGATCCGGTTCCCGTCCACCCCGGCCAGCGCCTGCTCCTGCGCCGGCCTTCGCCCGCCGCCACCCTTGGCGGCGCCCGGGTCCTGGACCCCCTCGCCCCCGAGCTCCGGGCCAGGACCCTCGCCGCGCGGAAAGACCTCCTCCTGGCCGCCGCCCGGAGGGATCTGGAAGGGATCGCCTCAGGCCTCGCCGCCCGGGACGGCGGCGCCGTCGCTCTTGTCGAGGCGGTGCGGCTTTCGCGTCGCCCGGCCGCCGAGGTCGAGGCCTGGCTGGACCGGGCCTTCACCCGCCTCGATCCCGGCCTCTTCGCGCACGCAGACGCTCTCCAGGTGGCCACGGTGGCCTATCGCGGCCGCCTGTCCGAAGCCCATCGCCGCCAGCCGGCCCGGGCCTTCGTTCCCCTCGCGGCCTTCCGCAACGGCCTGGCGCGCAGCCTCGCCCCCGGCCTCATCGCCCACGCCGAGGCCCGCCTGGCCGAAGCGGGGGAGATCCGGCTCGCCCGTGGCCGGGTGGCCCTGGCCGGGCACGATCCCTTCGCCGCACTGTCGCCCGAGGCCCTCGACCGCCTCGCCGGGACCGAGGCCGCCTTCCGCGCCGGAGGCGTATCCCCGCCCGATCCCGCCGCCTTCGACGCCGAGCTGATCGCCCTGCTGGTCGCCTCCGGGCGGATGGTCTCCCTGCGCAACCACGCCCTGCGGCAGACCCTCGTCTTCCACCTCAAGGCCCTGGATGGCGCCCTCGCCACCCTCGCCGCCGTCTTCCCTCCGCCCGCCGAGTTCACCACCGGCCAGGCCCGCGAGGCCCTCTCCACCTCGCGCAAGTTCATCGTCCCGGCCCTGGAGTTCCTCGACGCCCGGGGGGACACCGCGCGCCGGGGCGATGTCCGGAGGGTCCTGGACCCAAGAAACCGCTTCGGTCCGGCGGCGGACCCGCTCTAGTGT
>JBJTFE010000155.1:0-4808 GCA_046093265.1 Phenylobacterium sp.
CGCGACCTGGTCGCCCTCTACGGGATGGGCGAAGGCGGCGCCGCCCTTGCCGACGGTCAGCACCTGCTTGCCCGCCTTGCGCATGGCCATCGCCTCGACCTCGGGCAGGAGGAAGCCATAGCCCTCCCTGGAGGCGACGAAGCGTCGGGCTCCCGGCTGGTGCGGGAAGACGTCGACGATCTCGGTCCGGTCGTCCAGCTCCAGCATCAGGCGAACAGGCTCGCCATGCCCGCGGCCACCGGGCAGCTTGTCGCAGGCCAGGGTGAAGAACCGGCCATCCGAGGCGAACAGCAGCAGCTTGTCGGTGGTCTCGGCCGGGACGATGAAGCCCTGGGCGTCGCCCTCCTTGTACTTGATCTCCGAGGGGTCCTCGACCCGCCCCTTGACCGCCCGGATCCAGCCGCGCTCGGACAGGATCACGGTGATGGGCTCGCGCACCACAAGGGCCTCAAGGGCGGCCTCGGCGTCGACGGCGGGCGCAGCCTCGAAGGTCGAGCGCCGGCGCGTCAGGGAACCGTCCTTCTCCAGCAGGTCACGCACATCGCGCAGGCCCACTCCGACCAGCTCCCACTGGGCCCGATCGGAGTCGAGCAGCGCATTCAGCCCGTCGCGCTCCTCGGCAAGGTCGGCGTGCTCGCGCCGCAGCTCCATCTCCTCCAGCCGGGCCAACTGGCGCAGCCGGGTGTTCAGGATGGCCTCGGCCTGCAGGTCCGACAGATCGAAGGCCTCGATCAGCCTCGCCTTCGGTTCGTCCTCCTGCCGGACGATCCGGATGACCTCGTCCAGGTTCAGGAAGGCGATGATCAGGCCGTCCAGGATGTGCAGGCGGGACTCGATGCGCGCCAGGCGATGACGCGCCCTCCGGACCACGACCTCGCGCCGATGGTCGAGGAAGGCCTGCAGCAGGCCCTTCAGCCCCATCACGCCGGGGGTTCCCCGGGCGTCCAGGACGTTCATGTTGACCGGTATGCGCGCCTCCAGGGCCGAGAGCCGGAACAGACTCTCCATCAGCACCTCGGGCTCGACGTTCCGGGACTTGGGCTCGAGGACCAGGCGCACGTCCTCGGCGCTCTCGTCCATGACGTCGCCCAGAAGGGGCGCCTTCTTGGTCTCGATCAGCTCGGCCAGCTGCTCGACCAGGTCGGCCTTCTTCACCTGGTAGGGAATTTCCGTGACGACGATGCGCCAGAGGCCGCGGCCCAGGTCCTCCCGTATCCAGCGGGCGCGCACCCGCACCCCGCCACGCCCCGTCTCGTAGGCCTCGAGAAGACTGGCCGCCGGTTCGACGATCACGCCCCCGGTCGGAAAATCGGGGCCCGGGCTGATGGCGAGGAGCTCGGGCGTGGTGATGTCGGGCCGGTCCAGAAGGCGCAGGCAGGCCTCGATCAGCTCGGACACATTGTGCGGCGGGATGGAGGTCGCCATGCCCACGGCGATGCCGCTGGAACCGTTGGCCAGGAGGTTGGGGAAGCCCGCGGGCAGGACGACCGGCTCTTCCTCCTCGCCGTCATAGGTGGCTCGGAAGTCGACGGCGTCCTCGTCTATGCCTTCGAGCAGGAGCTGGGCGGCCAGGGTCAGGCGGCACTCGGTGTACCGCATGGCCGCGGCGTTATCGCCGTCGATGTTGCCGAAATTGCCCTGGCCATCGACCAGGGGATAGCGCTGGGCGAAGTCCTGGGCCAGGCGCACCAGGGCCTCATAGACCGCAGAGTCGCCGTGCGGATGATACTTGCCGATCACGTCGCCGACGACCCGGGCGCACTTCTTGGCGGTGGACGTCGGGTCCAGCCGCAGCTGGCGCATGGCGTAGAGGAGGCGACGGTGGACGGGCTTCAGACCGTCGCGGACATCCGGCAGGGCGCGGCCCGTGATGGTCGACAGGGCATAGGCCAGGTACCTGCGCGACAGGGCCTCGCTCAGCGGCTCATCGATGGTGCGGTCGCCCTCGGGCGGCGGAGCAAGCGTGTCGGTCATCAGGCGATCGGCGGCGAATCGGCGGCGGCGCCGCCCGCCCCTGCTTAGGCCGGGGGCGCGACCGCGTCATCCCGCCCGATCAGAGGCGGCCCGCCTCCGTGAGCTTGTCCACAAGCCAGACGCGCGCGGCGGGCAGCGGACGGTTCAGGGCGGAGAACAGGCACCGCTCAAGGAAATGCCCCGTAAGGGCCAGGCCGTCGCCGATATCGCCCGGCGACAGGCCGCCCTGGGCCGAAAGGAGGAAGGGCGGCAGGCGCAGGAGCCGGTCCCGGTAAGGCTCCCCGGCGGCCCGGCTCACGGCGCGTCCCGTCCGGGGCGAGACCCAGATGAGGTCGTCCACCGCGCCCGTGGCGGCGCAGCGCGACAGGTCCAGGCCAAAGCCCAGGGCCTGAAGGATCCCCGATTCAAAGCGGACATAGACGGCGGGCCAGATCTCATCATGGCGCAGCGCCCCGGACAGGGCCTCGAAGGCGGCGAAGGCGCCGGGCTGTGGCTCCCGCTCCGGCAGCACGCCGGCGGCGACGGCGGCGGCGGCGGCCAGGCCCGCCAGGGCCAGGGAGTCATCGAAGAGGTCAGACGGCCCTGCGCCGGAGGCCTCGAGGGCGGCGGAGCCGAGCTGCTCGCTCGTCCGGGCGCGGAACCGGGCGGTCACCCGGGACCCGGGCTGCAGGAGGGGTCGGATCCGGCGTGAGCCGCCGCCGGCGACAAAGGCGGGACACCGGCCATGGCCCCGGGTCAGCAGCTCGGCGATGGCCCCGTTCTCGCCATGGGCGCGGGCCGCCAGGACGAAGGCCTCGTCCTCGAACTCCACGCGGGCCTCCTAGGCCCCGAAGTCGAGACCGACGTCGCCGTAGAACTCGCGGCGGTCGGCCCAGCGCTCATCGACCTTGACGGTCAGGAACAGATGGACCGGCCGGTCCAGCAGTTCGGTCAGTTCCTCCCGCGACTTCTGCCCGATCCACTTCAGGGTCTGGCCGTTCTTGCCCAGGACGATCGGCCGCTGGCTCTCGCGCTCGACATAGAGGGTCTGGTCGATCCGGACCGACCCGTCCTTGCGCTCGCTGAAGGCGGTGGTTTCCACCGCCGCGGCGTAGGGCAGCTCCTCGTGGACGCGCAGGTACACCTTTTCGCGGGTGATCTCAGCGGCGAGCAGGCGCACCGGCAGGTCGGCGGTCTGTTCGGCGGGGTAGAGCCAGGGGCCCTCGGGCACCCGCTCGGCCAGCCGCTTCAGCAGGTCGTCGACGCCGGATCCGTCGGCGGCCGAAATCATGAAGACCTCGGAATAGACCCCGGTGTCGAACAGCCGCGCCGACAGGGCGAGCAGACGCTCGCGCTTGACCCCGTCGATCTTGTTCAGCGCCAGTATGGCCTTCCGGCCCGAGGCCTTCAGGCCCTCGATGATGGTCTCGACGTCCTCATGCGCCTTGCGGTCGGCGCCCCGGGCCTCGCCGGCGTCCACCGCAAGCTCGGCCTGGACATCCACCAGGTGGACCACGACGTCCGCCTCCTCGGCGCCGCCCCAGGCTGAGCGCACCATGGCCCGGTCGAGGCGGCGGCGGGGGGCGAAGATGCCGGGGGTGTCGACCAGGACGATCTGGCTGTCCCCGGACAGGGCCACGCCCCGCACAGGGAAGCGCGTGGTCTGCACCTTGCGGGTGACGATCGACACCTTGGCGCCCACCAAGCGGTTGGTCAGGGTGGACTTGCCCGCATTGGGCGCGCCGATGATCGCGGCGAAGCCGGCGCGGGTCATGGCTGGATCTTCTCCCGTTCAAGGAACTGTGCGGCGGCGGCCTTCTCGGCCTCGCGCTTGGAACGACCGGCGCCAGAGGCTGGTTCAAGGCCAGGAAGACGGGCCTCAATGGTGAATCTTGGATCGTGCGGCGGGCCTTCGGCGGACACCACCACATAGCCCGGCGGCGGTAGGCCCCGCCCCAAGGCCCATTCCTGCAGGCGGGTCTTGGGGTCGCGGTCGGGACCGGCGTCCAGGCTGGCGGCGAGCTCGCCCCAACCCATCTTGAAGAAGCTCCGCGCCGCCCCGGGCCCGCCATCCAGATAGAGCGCCGCCATCAAGGCCTCGCAGGCGTCGCCAAGCACCCGCTCGCTCTCCCGGGCGCCGATCTTGGCGGCGCTGGCGTCCAGCCGGAGGGCATCCGGCAGGCCGATGCTGCGCGCCACCTCGGCGCAGGCGCCGGAATTGACAAGTCGGTTGAGCCAGCGCGCGAGCTCCCCCTCCTGCGCCGCCGGGAAGGCCTGGCAGAGGTGTTCCGCGGCCATCAGGTTCAGCACACGGTCGCCGAGAAACTCGAGGCGTTCGTTGTCGCGCCCGGGTGCGCCGCCATTGCCGACGCTGGCGTGCGTCAGGGCCCGGTCCAGGAGTTCGCGGTCCGAAAAGACGTACCCGATCCGCGCCTCAAGCGCCGCTGCGGCCGCCCGTCGCCTGTCCGGGCGCGTCAGTGCAGCACCTTTCCGAAACGGCTGGGTCGCAGGTTCAGCACCCAGGTCCAGGGCTTGAACAGCGAAGCGCCCGGCGACCAGGACAACAGCACCAGGCGGGCCTTGCCGACCAGGTTCTCCTCGGGGACCAGGCCCACGCCGATCTCCGTGGGCAGCCGGCTGTCGGCGGAGTTGTCCCGGTTGTCACCAATGAAGAAATAGTGACCCGGCGGGACGATGACTTCGGGCGTATCGTCCAGGTCCCCGTCGGCCCCGAAGTCGTTCGTCATGTACCGCCGGCCGCCCGGCAGAGTCTCCTCGATGCGGGCGACCGGCCGCACCATGCCGCTGCCGCCGGTCTCCGAGACAAGCTCGGTCTGTCTGCGCGCGACGGGCTG
>JBJTFE010000156.1:0-2604 GCA_046093265.1 Phenylobacterium sp.
GCGGTCGCGCCACCAACTGCTCGGTTCGCTCGCTGGTCGCGCCGGGGAGGTAGGCTTCGACCGTGGCGGTCCGAACCTGGATGAAGGGTTCTTCCGTTGCGGGAAAGTCGAGCAGCGCCACCAGGCCGGACAGGACCAGCACGATCGCGGCGACGAGGGTGAAGCGGCTGCGTCGCAGCGCGGTTTCTGTGAGAGACATGTTGATATTCTGGCGTTAGCGCTGAGCGAGTTGGGGCCGAACGGTCATGCCAGCGTCGAAATGCTCAGCGCCTGCGACGACTACGAGTTGTCCGGTTGAAAGAGATCCCGACACTTCGGCGGAGGCGCCATGGAGGGCCACCAGTTTGACCGGAATGTCCTTGAGCGTGTTGCCTGGGCCGACCCGCCTCACGGATTGACGCCCGCTGCGATCGGTCAGGACCGCCGCCAACGGGACAATCCGTGTCGGTTCAGGCTGACGGCCGGGAAAGCTGAGTTCGACGGTGGCGCCAGGAGCCGGCGACCCGGTCGTGACCCGGAAGACGGCTTCGCGCCCTCCAGCCCCGTTGTCGCGACTGCTGACGCCAGACAGGCGAGCGGTCCATCTGCGGCCGCCATAGGCGTAGGCGATGAGGGTCCCCGGCGCCAACCCGTCGGCCTGCCTCGCAGGCAGGACGGCGTGGATTCGACGTTCCCCGTCACCTTCAATCTCAAAGGCGGGGGCGCCGGGGGAGAGTACCGTGGCCAAAGTGGCTGATCGCGCCGCCACGACGCCATCGATAGGGGCCCGAAGCACGGCTTCCCGTGCATCCCTGCTGGCCAGCGTGCTCGCGGCTATCGCGCCCCTGTGGGCCGCCGCCGCCGCCCCGGCTTCAGCCTGTGCGGCTTCGAGTTCCGCGCGGGTTGCGACGCCGTCAGCATGCATCCTGACGACGCGACCAGCGTTGTGCTCGCGTTCGTCGGCGATGGCTTGGGCGCGCTGGAGCTCTGCAAGAGCCTGCTGCGCTCGCAGGCGCGACGGTGTTGGATCGAGACGCGCCAGGGGCTGCCCGGCTGTCACCCGGGCGCCGACGTCCGAAAGCAGCTCAAGAACCCGGCCGCCTTGTTCCGAGCTCACGACCGCGAACTTTGACGACCGGACTTGGCCGACGGCGAGGACGGTCGTGCCCGTGCCTTCCTCCACCCGTCCCACGAGTGCGGTCCGCGCCATCTCCCTGATCGCCGGTTCTGGTGCGGGCGCGCAGGCTTGTACAAGCAGCATTGCGACAGCAGAAAATATAAGAGATGACTTGCTCATATAAATAGCCACAAGGATAAGAGGAGGTCCGCCATTCTAATCGACCGGGCGACGTGTCACGCCGAGGCCGGCGAGGATGAGGTGGGTTGCGGCGCGTGCAAGCGCTTGGGGATCGCTGTCGGCAAACGCGAGACGCCCGATCATGCCGTCAAACAGGGACATGATCAGTTCCGCAGCCGGCCCGGGCTCGATGTCCGCGCTGACCTCTCCGGCCAGCTGCCGGCGGGCGATCATCTCCGCCACGGCTGCAGTCATCTGCGCGTCAGCCTCGCGCACTTCCGCGGCAATCCGAGGGTTCCGGGCGGCTTCCGCCAGGATCTCAACACGAAGGCCAAGCTTCGACAGATCCTCGGGGTCGGCGGGGGTGAGGCGTATGGCCTTCTCAAGCCCCTCGGCCAGCGTATCGGCCTCATTGACCAAGCGCACCAGGTCGAGGTCCTCAGCAAGGTCCGCCTGGATCATGGCCCTGATCAGGTCGTCCTTCGTGGGAAAGTACTGGTACATGTTCGCCACGCTCACTCCAGCTTCGGAGCTGATCTCGGCGGTGGTCGCGGCATGAAAGCCCTTGCGGATGAAACACCTTTGGGCGCCGTCGAGGATCTGCGCCTTGCGGTGCGCACGCGCCTCCGGATTGGCGGGTCGGCCGAGGGGAGTCGCAGGGAGGGCGTTCCGGGTCATGCGACTTAGATAAGCGAACCCTTACTTTTGTCAAGCGACCCTTCGCGCTACGGCGAATTGGTCCGCTCTGTGCCTCAGGTGGGCTGACCTATGCCCTCAGAATCCAGAACCAGGGCGGGCCGAGGCTGCGCTTGACGGGGGCGAGTCGGGCACGTATACCCGCGCCTCCTGTTGGACCGGCTGTGCCCTTTGACCCTGCGTCGAAAGGCAGACGCGGTTCGCGGAGCGGCTTTCTCCGGGGGCATTCGTCCAAGGGGAAGGCGGGGGCCGGCGCGGTTGTTCGCGCAGGCCTCGTTTCGTTTTGCGGACTTTCGTGTGCGGGAGCCCTGTAAGGGGCGTCCGGAGTTGGTCTTTGAAATGGTCAATTGCACGCGGACGGACCGCCGTCTGTAGGGGAACTTAAGAGCGATATGGATCGTCAGAACATCCGCATCCGGCTCAAGGCCTTCGATCACCGCGTGCTGGACCAGTCCACGCGCGAGATCGTGAACACGGCCAAGCGCACCGGCGCAACCGTCCGGGGGCCCATCCCCCTGCCGACCCAAATTGAAAAATTCACGGTCAACCGCTCGCCGCACATCGACAAGAAGTCGCGCGAGCAGTTCGAGATCCGCACGCACAAGCGCGTGCTCGACATCGTCGATCCTACG
>JBJTFE010000157.1:0-21099 GCA_046093265.1 Phenylobacterium sp.
CTCGCCACCGCACTCTCCCGCCTGCGGGGCAAGCTCAAGTACCGACCGGTCATCTTCGAGATGATGCCGGACGCCTTCACCCTCTCGGCCCTTCAGCGCGCGGTGGAGGCGGTGGCGGGGGTTCCCCTGCACAAGCAGAACTTCCGGCGCGCGCTTGAAAAGTCCGGCCTGGTCGAGGGTCTTGGCCGCCTGGATCAGGACACTGGCGGGCGCCCCGCCGAACTCTTCCGGTTTCGCCGCGAAGTGTTGTCGGCCAGGCCGGTCTCCGGTCTTTCCCTGCCTCTCCTGAGAGAATGATCCCGCAGGCCTTGGCCGGGCCGGCCGGGTCGCCTCACCATGAGGCCAACGGAGGAAACCCCCCATGACAGCCGCCCGCCTGGTCCATCTTGTTCGTCGCCCCAACGGCATGCCCGTCCCCGAGGACTTCGCCGTTGTCGAGGCGCCGCTGGCCGACGCCGCCGAGGGGGAGATCCAGGTCCAGGGCCTCATCCTTTCTGTCGACCCCTACATGCGCCCCCGCCTCGATGCAGACCAGAAGCTTGGCGAGGCCCGCCGCGACGGAGAACCGGAGTTGCGTGGCGGCTAAGTCGCGAGCCGCCCGGGTCAGCGTGCGCGGGTCGCGCCGCACTCGCTGGGCGAGGGCGATCGCCTCGATGTAGAGCCCGGCTGAAAGTCTGCCACTGTCCCAATACTCCGTTTGCTTGCCAAGACGGCAATGCGCCTGTAGGTCAGCGTATCGTTTGCTGGGCTCGATGTCACCGTGCGACGTCGCTGGCGGACGGGAAGTGACCTGCGGCGTAGGCCATGCGGTCGCGCGCGACGGCGGCTATCGCGGCCCTCCGCCGGTGCCAGCGGGTTGCCACGGAGCGACGGCGAACGCCCGCGCCTCTTCATTGCTGCCGGAGCGGTAGAAGGAGTGGATGCTGTCGTCCCGGTAGTAGCGCCAAAACGCCGCTTCGAGGGTCTTGTCGACGATCCTGAAGTCGCCGCGCGACTGCGCCTCCTCGAGGAAGCGGTGGTAGGCGTCGAGCGGCTCCGGCCCGCCCTGCTGGAAAATGATGCGGCCGCCGTACTGCTTGTACAGGGCCCGGTTGATCTTCCACTGCAGGATGAATGCGGCGGCGACCAGCTGGCGGGCTTCCTCCTCCTGCGGATCGGCCTTCGCGGCCCCCAGGTCGCCGAGCGCGGCGATGAAGTCGTCCAGCGAAGCGACCTCGGCGGCGAGCCGCGAGCGCTCCGCATCGGATAGACCCGCGGCAGTCAGCCTGCCGGCGAGTTCGGCCCTGCGGGCCGCCTTCTGCGCGCGGTCCTTCGCCAAGCCTTCCCGGACGTACCTGACGTAGGCGTCCTTCTCCGCCTGCGTGACCGCGATGCCCTGCTCCTGCGCGTACCGGTCGGTCAACTCGCGCAGGACGACGTAGCGGAGTTCCTCGGCATCGCGGGTATGCACCACCGTGCCGAGCACCTTGCCGGCGACCGGCAGTACGGGATCGCCACAGGTCGAGTGAGCGCAGCCCGTGGCGAAGGCGCAGGCGAGCAGGGCGGCGGCGAGCCGCCTGGTGGACTCAGCCGCCAAAGACCACGGCCTCCGGAATCTCGTAGCGCTCGTCGCCGGCCCGGATCATGTACAGGTCCGCCTCCTTGGTGGCGCTGAACGTCATGTTGCCGTCGGCCTGGCTGAGGTCGGCGCTGATGGCCTTGCCCTTCTCGAAGAAGATGAATCGCTTGCGGCCGTCCGGGTGCGTCACCACCACGGTGGCCGTGCCGCCGCCGGCGCGCGCCACGCCGAAGGTGCACTGGCCCATCGGCTGGCCCTTCGACCGCGCGCACGGGATCGGGCCGGTGGCATTGAACTTGCCCTCTCCGGCGCGCTGAGTCGCTGCGAGGGCGGCGTCCCCGACGGCGCTGGACTGTGCCGCCGCGCCGTCGATCGCCGCGGTCAGCGTGTAGCCGGCCTTCTCGCCGCGCCGGGCGGCGGCCCGGTTCAGGTAGGTGCGGATGGTATACTCGCCGTCGGCCGGCAGGGCGCCGCTCCAGTCCTGCAGTTCGATCGCGCCCTCGATGGCGACGTCCTTCGAGCCCGGAGGCAGCACGTTGAAGGCGAGGCCCGGGTTGCCGGACTTCAGGCTCACCGTCATCGTCTGGCCCGTCTTGGCGCGCAACTTGTAGTCGATCGTCTGCCGGCCCGCGATCGAGCCCTTGACGGTGGCCGACGAGGTCCCCTTGGCGAACTGCAGTGGCCGCGACTCGATGCCGTCGGCCGCCAGCGACGCGCCGGCAACCGCCAACCCCAGCGCTATCGCCAAGCCTCCTGCGAAAGAAAAGCCCTTCATGATCCCTCCTGCAAGTATCGGTTGGCGCGGGGCTGCAACTGCTTCGAAGGCAGTTGCCCTCGACGATCGGATTGAGCGACCGGATGCGTCCGTCGGACACCACGGCATGGCGGGCTTGGCGGTGCTGCGATTCCACCACATGCTGCAAGCGACAGTCGGACCCAGCGGAAGCTTGACGGCGGCCCCGGTCGCGGGCTGTCTTCCGGATATGGACGCCCTGACCGACTTCATCCGCCGCCTGCCCAAGGCCGAGCTGCACATGCACATCGAAGGCTCGCTTGAGCCTGAGATGATGTTCGCCCTGGCGAAGCGGAACAGGGTGTCCCTGCCCTTCCCCACCGTCGAGGCGGTCCGCGCCGCCTACAGCTTCAGCCGTCTGCAGGACTTCCTGGACATCTACTACCAGGGGGCCGCCGTCCTCCTGACCGAGCAGGACTTCCACGATCTCGCCCTCGCCTACTTCCGACGGGCGGCGGCCGATGGCGCAGTGCGTTGCGAGATCTTCTTCGATCCCCAGACCCACACCGACCGGGGCCTGCCCTTCCGCGTGGCGATCGAGGGATTGCTGTCGGGCCTGGCCGCCGCAGAGGCGGAGCTGGGCCTGTCCTCCGGACTTATCCTCTGCTTCCTGCGCCACCTGCCGGAGTCGGCGGCCATGGAGACCCTGAGGGCCGCCGAGCCCTGGCTGGACCGCCTGCTGGGCGTGGGGCTCGACTCCTCCGAGGCGGGCTTTCCACCCTCCGGCTTCCAGGAGGTCTTCCGCGCCGCCGGCGAGCGGGGCCTGAAGCGCGTCGCCCACGCGGGAGAGGAAGGCCCGCCGGCCTATGTCGCCGAGGCCCTGGACCTCCTCCACGTCGACCGGATCGACCACGGCAACCGCGCCCTGGAAGACGCGCACCTGACGGCGCGACTGGTCCGCGAGGGCCAGATCCTGACCGTCTGCCCCCTGTCGAACCTCAAGCTCTGCGGCGTCCCCTCCCTGGAGGCGCATCCCCTGAAACGCATGCTGAAGCTGGGCCTCAGGGCGACGGTCAACTCCGACGATCCCGCCTATTTCGGCGGCTATCTCCTCGATAACTGGGTGCAGACCGCCCGGGCGGTGGGGCTGGACCGCACCGAGCTTGTCGCCCTGGCGCGGAACAGCCTGGAGGGCGCCTTCTGGAGCGAGGCTGAGCGGACCCCGCACCTGGCCCGGCTGGAGGCGCTCGCTGCGGCTCAGTGATCGCCGTTCATCATGTCGAGGGTCATCACCCACTTGCCGTCCAGCCAGTCGACAATCTCCCGCGCTGCAGCGTGATCGATCCCTGAGTACCGCGCGCGCAGGCGAGTCCGGACCGCTGGATCCATCTGGTCACGCCCCGTGTCGTTCAGCAGGGTCAGGTGGCGCCTCACCAGATCCCCAAGATCGGGGCCCAGAGCGTCCCGGGCCGCTCCAGCCAGGGCGGCGCCGTAGTCGTAATCGTCACCCAACCTGTAGCTCTCCGGCAAGGTCAGGGCCGGCAGCAAGGTCAGCTCGGGCTGAAGGGCGGGATTGATCGCGTGGGCGGAAAGCCGCGGTCCGATTCCCGCCGGACGACCGGTGAAGGCGCGCAGGTGGAGGAAGGGCGACATCCGCGGCCCGTCGTTCACGGGATAGTTGTCCCACAGGAACGGCCGCCGCCGGAGCTGCTCGCCGACCCGCTCCAGGTGACGGACACCGTAGGCCCGACTGCAGACCTCCTCTCCGGTCCAGAACACCTCGATGCGCGGATCCAGCGCCGCGCCCAGCGCTTCGAGATAGCCCTCGGGCCGCACCCCGAACCCCATGTCGAGGGCGGGGTCGTCGGAATAGTAGGTCGGGCAGAAGACGATCCGCGAGGCGCGGGTGCGTCCCGCGATCCAATGGACGATCTCGACCTGCGACTCAGCGAGCCCTGGAAGGTCACCACGCATGTCGTCGAAGAGGATCCCGAGGTCCTCGACGCCAAGATCGTCGAGGAAGGCCAGCTTGCCAGCCAGCGCCGCCTTGGTCTCCACGCCGAAATCCTGCCAGACCTCGAAGGGGCTGAGGCCCATGCCGAACCGGACTCCGGCATCCCGGCAGGCGGCGGAGAATGTCGACAGGGCCTGCAGGTCGGTGTCGGAATGGATTTCCCTCCAGCGGCGACGCAGGAATGCGTCGGCCTTCGGGGCGTACATGAAGAAGCGATAGCCGACCGTCGCCAGTCGCCGCATGACCCGTTCCCGCGCCGCCCAGTCCCAGGGGATCCCGTAATAGCCTTCGATCAGACCCAGTTCCGGCGTCATGGCTGCTCCCGTGCTCTTCCCGTCCCGCCTCGTCATGCTATTCAGTGCGCCCCGGCCCTGACAGGACCGGATCGTAGCGGAGAGACATCTTGCACGAAGCGGTCATTGCGGCCACCGGCCTTTTAACCCCCGCCGAGCGGGTCACCAACGCCGAGCTGGTAGAGGCTTTCAACGCCTTTGTAGAGATTCACAACGCACGCCACGCCTCGGAGATCGCCGCCGGTGAGATGGAGGCCCTCGCCCCCTCCTCCGTCGAGTTCATCGAAAAGGCCTCCGGTATCAAGTCGCGCTACGTGATGAACCGATCCGGGGTCGTCGACCCGGAGGTCATGCACCCCCTGATCCCCGAGCGGTCCAACGACGAGCTTTCGGTCATGGCCGAGATCGGCGTCGCCGCCGCGAAAGACGCCATCGCCCGCTGGGGCAAGGACGCCTCACAGGTCGACGCCGTGGTCTGCGCCGCCTCGAACATGCAGCGCGCCTACCCGGCCATGGCCATCGAGATCCAGCAGGCCCTCGGCATAGACGGCTTCGGCTTCGACATGAACGTCGCCTGCTCGTCCGCGACCTTCGGCATCAAGACCGCCGCCGACTACATCGCCACGGGCTCCGCCCGGGCCGTCCTGGTGGTGAATCCCGAAATCACCTCCGGTCACCTGAACTTCCGCGACCGGGACAGCCATTTCATTTTCGGCGACGTGGCCACCGCCGTGATCGTCGAGCGCGCCGACCAGGCGGTCGGCGGCTGGGACATCCTCGGCGCGCGCCTGAAGACGGTTTTCTCGAACAACATCCGCAACAACTTCGGCTTCCTGAACCGCACGGCGCCCGGCAGCGTGGGCGCCGCCGATAAGCTCTTCGTCCAGGAAGGCCGCAAGGTCTTCCGGGAGGTGGTGCCCATGGTTTCGGAAATGATCGTGACCCACGCCGCGGACCTGGGCCTCGACCCCACCGCCCTGAAGCGCCTGTGGCTGCATCAGGCGAACATCAACATGAATGACCTGATCGGCCGCCGGGTGCTGGGCCGCGATCCGAGCCCGGAGGAGAACGTCATCATTCTCGACGAGTTCGCCAACACCTCGTCCGCGGGCTCGATCATCGCCTTCCACCGGGCGAACGAGGACTTCGAACCCGGCGAGACGGGCCTGATCTGCTCCTTCGGGGCCGGTTACTCTGCGGGCACCGTCTTCGTGCGCAAGCGCTGAGGGCGCTCACCAAGCGCCAGCGTTTCGGGACTCTGAGATCGTTTGTACGAGCGGCGCTCTGATCTGCTGCGGCCCGGAAATCCGGCCCTTGCCCGAGGGGAATTCACAAGAAACGCACCTCCGTTGAGCGGTCCCGGCGACCTCGCCCCCTACCCGCCAAGCTCTGCCGATCGGCGAGCAGCGGCGGCCACACCGGCGGCCAGAAGAGACTCGAGCCCGTTCTCTCCCATCAGGATCGCAAGCGCGGCTTCGGTCGTGCCCCCGGGGGACGTGACCTGGCGGCGGAGTTCCGCAGGCGGCTCACCACTGGCCTCCAGCAGAGCGGCTGCGCCGATCATGGTGGCCCGGGCAAGCGCACGGGAGGCCTCCTGAGGCAGACCGGCGGAGACCCCCGCCGTCTCGAGGGCCTCGACGAAGGCATAGAAGTAGGCTGGTGCGGAGCCCGATACCCCGGTAGCGGCGTGTAGCAGAGTCTCGTCGGCTAGGTCGACGACGGTCGCGATCGGGGAAAACAGGGCCCGGGCGCACTCCGCCGCCCCGCGGTCCGCGGAGAACAGGCTGGCGACACCCCGTCCGATGGCGACGGCCGTGGTCGGCATCACCCTCGCAACCTTGCGACCGCCGAACGCCTCCGAGATGTCCGAGGCGCGGACGCCGGCTGCGACGGACAGGATGACCGCGTCGGGAGCCAGAGCACCGGCGACGGCGGCGGCGGCCTCGCGCCAGACCTGAGGCTTGACAGCGAGCAGCACCGTCTGGACCCGGGCCAGATCCGTCGCAGCGGGCGACAGAATGGCGCCCATCCGTCCCGCAGCGCGGGCCGCTTCGGAAGGCGTCGGGTCCAGGATCATCAAGTCGCCGCCCGCAGGACCGCCAAAGCGGCTCCAGCCTTCGATCAGCGCGCCGCCGAGGCGCCCTGCGCCAAGCATCAGAACAGGGGTCATCTCCGCCTCCAGACCGCCCCATTAGTGACTCCGAAGCTCGAAGGAAACCTCGCGGGGCGGAAGCCTGAAGGCGCAGCAGCGCAAATCAAGGAGCCTCAGGCTGTGCCGATCGTCTCGAACATGCAGGCCGACAGCGCCTCCGCCGGCGGTCTGCCGCAACGGATCAGGAAGTCGAACGCAGGGAAGAATCGCTCGGCAGCCTCCATGGCGACATCGATCATCCCGGCGGTCTGCCCAAGTCCCGGATACTCGCCCGGCAGGAGGGGCGTTCCAAACCGGAAGAGAATCTCCCCGTCATCGCGCATCTCGAAAAGGCCGAGCGATGCCCGGGCGTTGACCCCGGCCAGGAGCTCGAACACCTGCCCTCGCAGGCCTTCGGGCGCCCGCATATCCAGAGACAGGCTGACCTGCAAACAGTCGACATCCGGCCGCCAGGTGAAGCACAGACCGAAATCGCGCCACCCGCCCGAGAGGGTGAAGGCGACGTCGCCTCGTTCGGTGCGGTCGAACTGCAAGTTCTCGGCCTCCAGGACGTGCTCTACGACATCCAGGGGATCCTGACTGAACTGGGCCTCGTCCTCGGACAGAGGGGAATCCATGGGCGGGGTCGCCTCCTCAGCGAGCTCGAATCGATGCTCTCCTGAGGGCAGGCTAATCCGGTTCCAGAGATTCCCGACAGCCGGATTCACCCGGACGACCGTCTGAACCGCCCCGGACCTGTGGATCATTTTGCCCGGGGCTTGCGCGGCGCCTTGGTGGGCGCCGGGGCCTTCAGAGCCGCGACCTCCTTGCGAAGGGCTTCGATCTCCGACCGCATGGCGTCCATCTCATCCCGCCGGACCAGATCCAGTTCGGCGACCCACCGGTCTGCCTGGGCCCGGAAGGCGGCGCGGGCCTCCTCACCAGCGCTCTGCGCAAGGCCCATGGCTGCGTTGGTCAGCCGGGCCATCTCATCAAGAAAGGGGTTCTGGGTCTGCATGAGGACAATATGGGGCCTGCGGGGGTGAAACCGAAGGGGTTCTCGGTTAGACCTGGATCACGTTCCGATCGGTGGGAGCCGGGCATCGGATCGAGACATATCTTCAACTTGTTGACTTAAGACCGATTTTTTCCCTTTGCGCATTCCGCTGGAGGAGATCTGGTCTTCGGGTCCGTAGTCATACGGAGGTCCGCCTTGGCCCTGCCTTATCCGGAGATAGACCCCGTCCTGATCCATATCGGGCCGCTGGCGATCCGCTGGTACGCTCTTGCGTACATTGTCGGCATTCTCGCGGCCTGGCGCTACGCAACGTCGATGATCTCCCGACCCGGTCTGTGGGAACCTGCGATCCCGCCTGTGGACAAGTCGGGCCTGGAGGACCTCGTCCTGTGGGTGACCCTGGGGATAATCGTTGGAGGACGGCTCGGTCACGTCCTCTTCTACACGCCGGGCCTCCTGGTTTCGGACCCGCTTGAAGTTTTCAAGATCTGGAATGGCGGGATGAGCTTCCACGGCGGCTGCCTGGGCGTTCTCGTCGCGGTCGCCCTGTTCACTCGCCGGCAAGGCCTGAACCTCTACTCCATGGGCGATCTGGTCTGCGCCGTGGTTCCCATCGGGCTGTTTCTGGGTCGGGTCGCCAACTTCATAAACGGTGAGCTCTGGGGCCGGCCAAGCCAGCTTCCCTGGGCCATGGTGTTTCCCTCGGCGGGGCCTGAGCCCCGGCACCCCAGCCAGCTTTATGAAGCGCTTCTGGAGGGCGTGATCCTGTTCCTCGTCCTCCGCTGGGCGACCCATCGGGCGCGGCTCCTGTCACGCCCGGGGGTGACAGCGGGCCTCTTCTTCTCCGGTTACGCCCTGGCGCGAATTCTTGTCGAGGTCGTCCGGGAGCCGGACTTCTACATGCCGGACTTCCCTCTCGGCCTGACGATGGGAATGATCCTCAGCCTTCCCATGGCGGTGTTCGGCGGCTGGCTCATTCGCAGGGGAATGAACCAGCCGCCCGGCGACGAAGTTCGGTGAGTCTGGCCGGAAGGATCGCCGCCATGATCCGGGCGGGCGGCCCGATCAGCGTGGCCGAGTACATGCACCTGTGCCTTCATGATCCTTCGGAAGGCTACTACGCCACCCGGCCGGCGCTCGGCGACCACACCGAAGGCGGAGACTTCATCACAGCGCCCCTCGTCAGTCAGATGTTCGGAGAACTGATCGGCGCCTGGCTTGCGACGATCTGGATGCAGATGGGCCGACCGGCGCCCTTTTGTTTGGTGGAGCTGGGCCCCGGGGACGGGACCCTGATGTCTGATCTCCTTCGCGCCGCGGGCCGCGCACCCGGATTCCTTGAGGCCATGGATCTGTGGCTTGTCGAGCCATCCCAACCGCTCCGGGAGGCGCAGGGACGCCGCCTGGGGAACATCGGACGCCATGTGGATCGCCTCGGGGAGACGCCGACGGGCTGCCCGCTCCTGCTGGTCGCCAACGAGGTCCTCGACTGCCTACCGGCGCGACAATGGGTGTATCACGAGGGAGGCTGGCGAGAGCGGCGCATTGGACTTGAGGGGGACCGGCTGATCTTCGGCCTTGGCTCCGCGACGAAGTTGCCCGGCGCGCCCGACGCCGCAGAGGAGGGCGCCGTCTTCGAGTATTCCGCCGCGCAGGAGGCCCTGGGCTCCGAAATCGGCGCCCGAATCGCAGCGGACGGAGGCGCCGCGCTGTTGATCGATTACGGTCGCGCCGAGCCGGGAACCGGGGACACGCTTCAGGCCATCCGTGGCCACCGGAAGGTGGATCCTCTCCTCAACCCCGGAGAAGCAGACCTTACCGTGCACGCCGACTTTCCCGCCGTGTTATCGGCGGCCCGCCGCGAGTGGGTCGCGACAGCGGGACCCGTCATTCAGGGAGTGTTCCTGCGCGAACTGGGTCTGGAGACACGCGCCGCCGCGCTCATGCGTTCGCAGCCCGTGGAGGCGCCGCGCCTTCGTCGCCAGATGGAGCGGCTTGCCTCGCCAGAACAGATGGGTGAGGTCTTCAAGGTCGCAGCCCTCTATTCCCCCGGTCTGCTACCGCCGGGGTTTGGGACCCTCGAATGACCCTGCGCCCGGTTGAGTTCCTGACTTCGTCAAGGCTTCAAGACGCCGGCGTCCGGCACGGCTTTTTCACCCGCAGAGGCGGTGTCTCCGAGGGAATCTATGCGGGCCTCAACGCGGGACCTGGGTCCGGCGACGACCCGGCGCGCGTGGCGCACAACCAGTCCGTGGCGGCGGGGGCGCTCGAATTGCCGGTCTCGAGCCTGTCGATCCCTCATCAAGTGCACTCGGCGATCGTTCATGTCGCTGAGCGGCCCTTTGGCGACGCCCGGCCCCAGGGAGACGGTGTGGCCGCCAGGGCGCCGACGATCCTCTGCGGTGTTCTGGCCGCCGACTGCGCGCCCGTACTGCTGGCCGATCCCGTCGCCAGGGTGGTCTGCGCCGTCCACGCCGGGTGGCGGGGCGCGCTTGCCGGGGTGGTCGAGGCGGGAGTGGCCGCCATGACCCGCCTCGGCGCCCAGCCGGCGGCCATCATCGCCGCCATCGGGCCTTGCATCGGCCCGGAGTCCTACGAGGTCGGCCCCGAATTCCGCGAACGGGTGATTTCCGAGAACCCGGAGAGCGACGCCTTCTTCGAGTTTAGCCAGGGCGACAGGCTTCGGTTCAACCTGCCCGCCTACGTCCTCGCCCGGCTCGCCCGGGCCGGTGTCGTTCAGACAGAGTGGATCGGCGAAGACACCTATTCAGACCCGGAGCGCTTTTTCTCGAACCGGCGAGCCCTGCACCGGGGCGAGCCCGACTTCGGACGGCTTCTGTCGGCCATATCGCTGACCCGAAACTGAAATCAGAGCCGGGGCCTTGCCCCCTGTCGCGGCCCTGCCTACAAGCGCCCGGAGCGAAGGAAAACGGAGGGTCCCGATGAAGCTGCTGGCTGGCAACTCCAACAGGACCCTGGCGGAGGCGGTCGCCGCC
Organism: Phenylobacterium sp.; assembly: GCA_046093265.1. Classification (GTDB taxonomy): domain Bacteria; phylum Pseudomonadota; class Alphaproteobacteria; order Caulobacterales; family Caulobacteraceae; genus Phenylobacterium. Next base: position 10,744 of record JBJTFE010000157.1, read on the forward strand.
CACCTGGACCTGCCCCTCACCCGGGCGCAGGTGAAGCGCTTCGCAGATAACGAGATTTTCGTCGCCATCGACGAAAATGTCCGCGGCGAGGATGTTTTCGTCATCCAGTCCACCAGCTACCCTGCCAATGACAATCTCATGGAGCTGTTGATCTGCATCGACGCCCTAAAGCGGGCGTCGGCGCGGCGGATCACGGCGGTCATGCCCTACTTCGGATATGCCCGGCAGGACCGGAAGACCGGGGGCCGGACCCCAATCTCCGCCAAACTGGTGGCCAACCTGATCACCCGCGCCGGAGCCGACCGGGTCCTGACCATGGATCTGCATTCCGGCCAGATTCAGGGCTTTTTTGATATCCCGACCGACAACCTGGTGTCGGCGCCCCTGATGGCGGGCGACATCAAGGCCCATTATGCCCGCACTGACGAACTGCTGATCGTCTCACCCGACGTCGGCGGCGTGGTGCGGGCCCTGGCTGTGGCCAGCCGTCTCAACGCGGAACTGGCGATTGTGGACAAGCGCCGATCAGGGCCAGGAAAGAGCGAGGTCGCCAACATTATCGGCGACGTCGATGGCCGCCGCCTGATCCTTTTCGACGACATCGTCGATTCTGCAGGCACCCTCTGCAATGCCGCCCAGTCCCTGATCGACGCCGGGGCGGTGGAGGTTTCGGCCTACGTCACCCACGGCGTGCTGTCCGGAGCCGCTTATGAGAGGGTCCAGAGCTCGGTCCTGAAGGAACTGGTGATCACCGACTCCATCGAGGCGACCCACCAGGTGGCCGGGGCTTCGAAGATCCGCATGGTGTCCTGCGCGGCCCTGATCGGCGAAGCCGTCCGCAGGATCGCCAACGAGGAATCCGTCTCCAAGCTGTTCGACTGAGACGCCGGGTTTGCCCGGTCCTTCGAAGCAGGCGATAATCCCCCGTGTATCCGCAATACCCGCCGCGGGAGCCCCGGGGAGCGCCATCGCATGTTCCAACTGATTTTCACCCGATCCCGACTGACCGCCATCGCCTTCACAGGGGTGATCCTGACGGGCTGTGGACCCGAGAAGCCGGCCCTGAGCGTCGCCCCGAGCAAGCCGCCCGAGGTCACGGTAGGCGCCCGCATCGTGGACCAGGCGGGGGCCTACAGAAACTTCATCGACCGTACCACGGCGATCTCTCCGGCCTTTGTGGACGGCGTTATGGTCGCGAAATCCGTAGAAGCCGGCAGCGCCATAGAGTCCGGACAGATCATGCAGGGGATCATTGGCTATGGCGCCATCGTCGCCCTTGAGGATTCCGCCTTCGTCGCCGGAGTCCGGGCCCAGGCGATCGGTGAGGTCCAGCGCCAGCAGCTGGCCGAGAGCCTGGCGGCGAATCCCTACAACGTCCTCGCAATCAGCGGGTCCAGCTCCGCGGCCAGCCGGGTCGCCCTTGTCCTGGCCGAGGACGGCCAGCGCCTCTACGACGCCGGCAAGGCGGTGAAGCAGGCCGCCTATGATGTCCAGAAGCAGGCCTGGTCCAAGCAGGAGGTCGCCAACCGGACCGGTCGCCTGGCGAACGCCAAGTCCCTCTCCGCCATGCAGTTCGACAGCGATCTCGGCGTGGCGGAGTTGAGGGCGCACGCGGCGGGCAGACGCCCCCCCGGAGGCCCTGTGTCGCCACCCTACACCCAGACCGTGGTCCGGTCGGTAGCCGTGGCGGCCATGGCCGTGCTCGGCCAGGCCGGAGCGCTTCGAAGTGATACCGTCAGCGCGGTGATGCAGGACCCCAACACCGGCAGCTGCGCGCGCATGACCAAGCTTAACCTCAACCAGTGTCTGGCCGTATCGAAGCCCCACTACGAGGACATCTTCTGTCTTGGGCAGCACATCATGATGGACAGCGGCCGATGCGTGATCCGGGCGGCTGGCCTGCCGGAGCCCTACGAGGCCCGTTTCGTCCCGACCGTGCGTCCGCCGAAGCCTGCGCCGGCGCCCACCCGCCGGACCGCGCCGAAGAAGAAATAGGTCTGACGCACGACGGCGCTGAGGCGTTGCAAGGGTCCGGCGTTTTGTGTATCTAGCCGCACCCTTCGACCCCTTTCGGGTCGTCCGTCGCCGCGCGGCGTCCGCGCGGCGGTTTCGTTTCGAGGCAGGGCCATGGCCGATATCATTCTGAACGTCGAAGTCCGCGAGCATACCGGCACGGGCGGCGCCCGCGCCACCCGCCGCGAGGGTAAGGTCCCAGGCGTGCTCTATGGCGGCGGCAAGGATCCTGTCGCCATCGCCGTCAAGGACAATGAGTTCCGGAAGGCCCTCTATACGGGCAAGCTCCTGGGGCATCTGGTCACGCTCAAGTATGGCGATGAGACCCAGCCGGTTATCGCCAAGGCTGTCGACATGCATCCGGTGACGGACGCGCCCTGGCACTTCGATCTCTATCGGGTGGACGAGCATCAGCAGATCCGGATCGCCGTTCCCGTTCACTTCCGCAATGCCGACGCCTCTCCCGGCCTGAAGCGGGGCGGCACGCTCAACGTGGTCCTGCATGAGGTCGAGCTGAGCTGCCCGGCCGACCATATCCCCGAGGAGATCCTTCACGACTTGACGGGCCTGGACATCGGCGAGACCATCCGTATCAGCTCGCTGAAGCTGCCCGCCGGCGTCACTGCGGCGGCTTCGGGCAACCTGGTGGTCGCCACAGTGGCCGGGTCGGCCGCGGCCACCTCCGCCGCCAACGCGGAAGACGTCGAGGCCTAGGGCCTGACGCCGACCGATGCTGATTCTGGCCGGCCAGGGTAATCCGGGGCCGGCCTATGCCGGTAACCGGCACAATATCGGCTTCCGGGCGGTGGACGCCATCGCCGCCCGCTGGGGCTTCGGTCCCGAGCGCAGCCGGTTCCATGGCCTCGCCCGCGAGGGGTCTATTGATACCCCTGACGGAGACGTAAAGGCCCTGATCCTGAAGCCTCAGACCTTTTACAATGAAAGCGGCCGATCCGTCGCTGCAGCGCTGAAGTTTTACAAGCTGAAGCCCGCAGACCTGGTGCTCTTTTACGACGAGATCGACCTGGCCGCCGGCCGACTCAGGATGAAGACCGGGGGTGGCGCCGCCGGGAACAACGGTGTCCGCTCCGTCTCCGCGTCTATCGGGCCGGACTTTCGCCGGGCGCGTCTCGGGATCGGGCATCCGGGCCACAAGGACAAGGTTCACGGATACGTCCTGTCGGACTTCCACAAGACTGAGGCCGGTTGGGTCTCACTCTTGCTCAAAGCTGTGGCCGACGCGGCCCCCCTCCTCGCCGCCGGCGAGGACGAGCGCTACCAGGCCGAGGTCATGCGCCTGGCGCCAGCCGAGAAACTGGACCCCAGGCGGTCTGGTGATCCGGCGTGACCATTTCACGGGCGCGTGCTAGTCGCCGCGCCTCTGGTGTCGAGGAGTTTCCTGAATCATGGCCCTGAAAGTCGCCATCGTCGGCCTGCCCAACGTCGGCAAGTCGACCCTGTTCAACGCCCTGACCCAGACGGCGGCGGCGCAGGCGGCCAACTATCCCTTCTGCACCATCGAGCCCAATGTCGGCGACGTGGCCGTGCCCGAACCCCGGCTTGAGGCCCTGGCGAACATCGCCGGTTCGAAGGAGATCATCCCGGCACGGATGAACTTCGTGGATGTCGCAGGGCTGGTCCGAGGGGCCGCCCAGGGCGAGGGCCTCGGCAACCAGTTCCTCGCCAACATCCGCGACTGCGACGCCGTGGCCTTCGTCTCGCGATGCTTCGTCAACGACGACATCACCCACGTCGAAGGACGCATCGACCCGATCTCGGACCTCGACATCATAGAGACCGAGCTGATGCTCGCGGACCTCGAAAGCCTCGAGAAGCGGGTGGTGAACCTGGAGAAGCGCGCCAAGGTGGGCGACAAGGAGGCCGCCGCCACCCTGGCGCTGATGAACCTCGCCCTCGCCCAGCTGCGCGAAGGACGGCCTGCGCGAGCGGCTGCCGTGCCCGCCGGCGATGAGAAGGGCTGGCGGATGCTGCAACTGTTGACCGCCAAGCCGGCGCTCTATGTCTGCAATGTCGATGAAGGATCGGCGGCGGACGGCAACGCCTTCTCCGGCCAGGTGGCGGAGCGCGCCGCCAGGGACAACGCCAAGTCCGTCGTGATCTCGGCGCAGATCGAGAGCGAGATCGCCCTCCTGGATCGGGAGGAGCGGACGGAGTTCCTCGAGACCCTGGACCTCCACGAGCCAGGACTGAACCGCATGATCCGGGAGGCCTACGCCCTGCTCGGCCTGCAGACCTACTTCACCGCCGGTCCCAAGGAGGCGCGCGCCTGGACCATCCCTGTGGGCGCCACCGCACCCCAGGCGGCTGGCGTGATCCATACGGACTTCGAGAAGGGCTTCATCCGGGCCGAAACCATCGCGTTCGACGACTATGTGAAGTTCCGGGGCGAGGCCGGGGCACGCGAGGCGGGACGTCTGCGGTCCGAGGGCAAGGAGTACGTCGTCCGGGACGGCGACGTCATGAACTTCCGGTTCAACGTCTGATCCCAACGAGAAGGGCCGGCCGCCCCGAGGCGACCGGCCCGTTTCCGCTCTGCGGATACGCGTCCTAGTGGGCGACGTTCCGCCAGATCCGGCGGTAGCTGACGTAAAGCAGGCCGGACAGGATCACCAGGTAGATCATGGCGCCGACGCCAAAGGCCTTGCGCTCCTCCAGCTTGGGCTCAGAGACCCAGGTCAGGAAGGCGGCGACATCCTTGGCCTGCTGGTCCACCGTCGACTTCGTACCGTCATCAAAGGTCACCTTCTCGGGCGTCAGCTGCGGGGGCATGGCGATGAAGCCGCCCTTGGGCGCATGACCCTGGCCTTTCCAGAAGGCGGTCACGTCACCCGCCATATAGGGATTGTAGTATTGCCCAGCCGACACCTCCAGGCCCGCAGGCGGAGTTACATAGCCCGACAGCAGCGAGTAGACGTAGTCCGGTCCGCCGTTTCGCGCCTTGGAGAGGGTGGAGAAGTCAGGCGGCAGCGCGCCGCCGTTGCCGGCCCGGGCCGCAGCTTCATTGGGATAGGGGTTGGGGAAGCGGTCCGCCGGTGTGGCCGGACGCTTGATCACATCCCCCGTGTCCAAATCGATGTCCGAGACCTCGTAGTCCCTGGCGATGGTCTTCACATAGGGGTTGTCGTTCGGATTGGGGTACTTCGGATCGTAGAAGGGCCCGCCCTTCTGGCCAAGGTTCCGGAACGACATCAGGTTCATCGAGTGGCAGGCCGCGCAGACCTCCCGATAGACCTTGAAGCCCCTCTGGAGCTGGGCGCGATCGAACTTGCCGAACGGGCCGCTAAAGCTCCACGCGACGGTGCGGAGTTCTTTCTGGGAGCCGGCGGCCAGGGCCGGCCCGCCCATCAGGGCGAGGCCGAGCGCCGCAACGGCGAGACCTTTGCGAAGCATCAGGCTCAACCCCTCTTCTCTGGCGACGCTGCAGCGCCCGCGGGCAGTACAGCGGAAGGCGAAAGGACCGGCTCGCTGATCGAGGCCGGCTGCTCAAGTGGAGTTTCGGAAAGCCCCATGAGCGGCAGGACAAGCAGGAAATAGGCGAAGTAGTAAGCGGTGGCGAACCGGGACAGCCAGACCATCGAATTGAGGTCGGCGTCGAGCAGGACGAAGGTCGTCAGACCCGGGATCACCTTGTCATCCGGGAGACGCCCGCCGCAGAAGCCCAGCACGAAGCAGGCGACCACGAAGATGAAGAAATACATCCGGGTGGTCGGACGATAGCGCAGGGACCGGACGCGAGAGGTGTCCAGCCAGGGCAGAATGAACAGGACCGCGATGGCGCCGAACATCATGAGCACGCCCATCAGCTTGTCCGGGACCGCCCGAAGGATGGCGTAGAAGGGCAGGAAGTACCATTCGGGTACGATGTGCAGGGGCGTCACCAGAGGGTTGGCGGGGATGTAGTTGTCCGGGTGGCCCAGGGCGTTGGGATTGAAGAACACGAAGGCGGCGAACATCAGCATGAACACCGCAATCGCGAAGCCATCCTTCACCGTGTAGTACGGGTGGAAGGGAACCGTGTCCGCCTTGGACTGCACCTGCACCCCGGTCGGGTTGTTGTTGCCGGTCACATGCAGAGCCCAGATGTGCAGGATCACGACCCCTGCGATCATGAAGGGCATCAGGTAGTGCAATGAGAAGAAGCGGTTCAGGGTCGCGTTGTCGACCGCGAAGCCGCCCCACAGCCAGGTGGTGATGGATTCCCCGATGATCGGCAGGGCGCCGAACAGGTTGGTGATCACGACGGCGCCATGGAAGCTCATCTGACCCCAGGGCAGAACATAGCCCATGAAGGCCGTGGCCATCATCAGCAGGTAGATCACGCAACCGAGAATCCACAAGAGCTCCCTGGGAGCCTTGTAGGACCCGTAATAGAGCCCGCGGAACATGTGCGCATAGACCGCGATGAAGAACATCGAGGCCCCGTTCGAGTGCATGTAACGGACCAGCCAGCCATAGTTCACGTCACGCATGATGCGCTCGATCGACGCGAAGGCGTGATCGACGTGCGGCACATAGTGCATCGCGAGCACGATCCCGGTCGCCAGCTGAATGCCGAGGCAGAGCGCCAGGATGCCGCCGAAGGTGTACCAGTAGTTCAGGTTCTTCGGGGTCGGGAAATCGACCAGGCTGTCATAGGCCAGCCGGGCGACCGGCAGTCGGGCGTCAAGCCAGCGCTCGAAGCCCGTCTTGGGAACATAGCTCGAATGTCCGCTCATGTCGGTCAGCCCACCTTGACCATGGTGTCGGAAAGAAAGGCGTAATCCGGAACCGCGAGGTTCTTAGGCGCAGGGCCCTTCCGGATGCGGCCTGAGGTGTCGTAGTGCGAACCGTGACAGGGGCAGAACCAGCCGCCGTAGTCGCCGCCGCCGAAGGTCGGGACGCAGCCCAGATGGGTGCAGGTGCCGATCACCACCAGCCATTCGGCCTTGCCTTCCTTATGGCGCGCCTCGTCGGTCTGTGGATCCCGCATGGGGGCGGTGTCATCCTTAATCGCCGCGGCGATCTCGGCGCCGGTGCGGTGGCGAACAAACAGAGGCTTGCCCCGCCACTTGATCGATATCGATTGACCCAGCTGGACCTTGGTCAGGTCGACCTCCAACGAGGCCAGGGCCAAAGTGTCGCCAGCTGGGTTCATCTGGTCTACCAAAGGCCAGGCGATGGTCGCCGCAGCGCCCGCCGCCGCGGCGCCCGCGGCAATGTGAATGAAGTCGCGACGGCTGGGGTCGTCCCCACCCGCGCCATGTTCCGGGTTCGCGCCCGCCATGCTGTCGGCCACCATAAAGCCACCCTTCGCTCGGGGACTGCGCCGGAAAGGCGCCGTCCGTCCTCGACCCCGCCAGATCATCTGGTAAGGGTCCCCCGGACTGAACACGTCGCCCCTTGGCGAACCGGCCCGGTCGTCTCTTCACCTCAGGGCGAGAGGTCGACCACTGATTCGTCGCAGGACGCGCGCAGCCCGTGGCTGGATCGCTTAGAATGCTGCTCGCTCTTTTTCAACCGGACATTCCGCAAAACCTTGGCGCCGCCATCCGTCTGGGGGCCTGCCTCGACACCCCGGTGCACGTCATCGAGCCCTGCGGCTTCCCCCTTTCCGACAAGGCGATCCGCCGCGCGGCTCTGGATTACGGGGACCCTGCGGAGGTTGTGCGGCACCCGGACTGGAACGCTTTCCAGGCTGCGGCGACGGGACGGATCGTTCTCTTCACCACGCGGGGCGCGGTTCCCCTTCACGACTTCGCCTTCCGGCCGGACGACATCCTGCTGTTCGGACGGGAAAGCGCAGGGGTTCCCGACTTCGTCCACGAGTCCGCGGACGCCCGGGTCATCATTCCCTTGAGCCGGGGACGCCGATCCTTCAACCTGACCGTCTCGGCGGCGATCGGCCTGTCCGAGGCCCTTCGTCAGACCGGTCGCTTCCCCGAATTTCATCCGCAAGATTACCCCAGCCATGATTGATCCCGTCGTCCTTGAGTCCCGGAACACCCGCGCCCGCGCCTGGTTCGACGACCTGCGCGACCGCATCGTCGCCGCCTTCGAGCAGCTCGAGATCGATGCGCCCGCTGACCTCTTCCCGGGCGAGCCGGCCAGGTTCGAGCTGAAGCCCTGGGTGCGCGAGGCCGGCGGCGGCGGGGTCATGGGCTTTCTTCGCGGCGGCCGGTTCATCGAGAAGATGGGGTGCCACATCTCGCTTGTGCACGGGACCTTCACGCCGGAGATGGCGGCCAACATGCCCGGGGCCGACAAGGACCCCAGCTTCACCGCAACGGGGATCAGCCTCATCGCGCACATGCGCAGCCCCAAGGTCCCGGCGGTTCACATGAACACCCGGTTCCTGGCCACCCAGACCGGCTGGTTCGGCGGCGGGGCGGACCTGACCCCGACGCTCGACGAACAGCGCAGCCAGGACGCCCCGGATGCGGTCACCTTCCACGCCGCCCTGAAGGCCGCCTGCGACCGCCACGACCCCGCCTGGTACCCGGACTTCAAGCAGCGTTGCGACGCGTACTTCTACCTGCCGCACCGAAAAGAGCCCCGCGGGATCGGCGGCATCTTCTACGACCACCACAATTCGGGAGACTGGGAGCGCGACTTCCAGTTCACAAGGGACGTCGGCCAGGCCTTTCTGGACGTCTATCCGAAGATCGCCCGGGGACGGATGCACGAGGCCTGGACCGAGGCTGACCGCCGCGAGCAGCTGATCCGCCGCGGCCGCTATGTGGAGTTCAACCTGCTCTACGACCGCGGGACCATGTTCGGCCTGAAGACCGGGGGCAACATCGAGAGCATCCTGTCGTCCATGCCGCCCGAGGTCATCTGGCCCTGATCAGCCAGCGCCGTCCTCGATGAAGCGTCTAAGACAGCGGCCGACCTCCAGCCGATCGCTTGGCCCCGTATAGCTGGCGGCCGCCGCGTCGGCCTGTTCGTCCGTGTATCGGGTCCCCCGGCGGGCCTCGATCAAGGCCCGGGCATAGGCGGGCTCGAACTCCGGGTGAAGCTGGATCGAGATCGCCCGGCGCATCGGATAGTGCAGGGCGCCGAAGGGCGTGAAGTCGCTGGCGGCCGCCACTCGGGCCTCCTGTGGAGGCTCCACCACCTGGTCCTGGTGGGAGGCGGCGGCGGCGAGAGCCGGCAGGTCCGAGAGCCACCCGCCCGGCCGGGTCTCGTAGCGATGGAGGCCGACGCCCCAACCCTTGGGCGACTGGATCACCCGCCCCCCGAAAGCCTCGGCCATAACCTGGTGCCCGAAGCAGACTCCCACCAAGGCCGTGCGACCCGAGGCGGCGGCCAGGAAGGCCTTCAACGGCGCAATCCAGGGGAGGGGATCGTAGACGCCGGCGGAAGACCCGGTCACCAGACAGCCGTCGAAAGCGGAGGGGTCGGCAGGCAGCCGCCCGGCTGTGACATCGAAGGTCTCGGTGGAGTCGCCCTCTCGAAGGAGCAGCCTACGAAACATGGTGGGATAGTCGCCGTAGCGCCCGACAAGGTCGCCCGGCGGCGCCCCGGTCTCCAGGATGGCCAGCCGCACCCTCAGGTCTCCAGCCCGCGCAGGATGGCCGCGAGGCGCTCTCGCAGGGCCGCAGCGTCATCCGGGAAGTCCTCGTCCATCCACCAGGCCTCGAGCTCGCGCAGGGCCTCGCCGACCAGGGGTCCGGGTCGGGCGCCGGCGGCCACGACATCCGCGCCGGACAGGCCGAGAGTGCGGGGGGTCCAAGCCTGCGCCAGCGCGATCTGCTCGCGCCAGTCCCGGGCGGCCGGGCTACGGGGCGCACGGGACCAGGCCAGACGCAGGCGATCCAGCGTCACGGCCGCACCCAGCAGGTGCATGACCCTTCTCTGCTCGCGCGGCGACGCCCAGCTGGCCAGCCGGGGCTCGCGGCCGGCTGCAGCGATCAGCCTGTCCCTCTGGGCCCCGGAGAGCCTCAGGCGCTCCGCCTCCCGGGCGACCTCGGCAGGAGTCTCCGGGAAGAGTGCACCCAGCCGCAGAAGGGCGTCGGGGGCCGAGCCTTCCAGGATCTCGACCTCACACAGCCCTTCGAAGCGGGACAGGTCGCCGGCGTGCGGCAGGACGCGCGCAAGGACGCCCGTGGCCGCCATGAGCCGGACGGAGGGCCTCGGATCCGCGGCATCCAGGAGGGACAGGAGTTCCTTCAGGACCCGCTCGGCGGGCAGGGAGGCCAGGCTACCCGCCTGGCCAGCGCAGGCGGCCGCGGCGGCGGGGTCCGGCTCCCCGCGCCCGTAGCGGGCCAGGAAACGGAAATAGCGTAGGATGCGCAGATGGTCCTCGGCGATCCGGCGGTCCGCCTCGCCGACAAAGGCGATCCG
>JBJTFE010000158.1:0-2962 GCA_046093265.1 Phenylobacterium sp.
GTGAAATCCTTGGAGATGAAAAATGAGCCGTGAGCTCTTCCTGGGCCGGTTACGAGCCGGTCTCGCCGGCCTGCCGCCGGAAACGATCGAGGACTATGTGGCCGACTACGCCGCCCACTTCGACGAAGGCGTCGCCGCCGGCCGCAGTGAGGCCGACGTGATGGCCGGACTGGGCGATCCAGGCCGGCTGGCGCGCGAACTCAAGGCTGAGGCTGGGCTGAAGCGCTGGGAGACCGAGCGGAATCCGTCTTCTGCAGCCACGGCCATTTTCGGGTTGTTGGGCCTCGGTGTGATCGATGTCCTGATCATCCTGCCGATCCTCCTTCCGGTCCTCGGCGTCATCCTCGGGTTCGCCATCACCTCGGTGGTGGGCTTTGGCGCAGGGGCTTTCGTCTTTGTCCTCGGTCCGCTCGCCGGGGCTGTTCGTGACATCGGCGCCGCCATGCTTGCGGGACTGGGTGTCATGGCGGGTTCCGTCTCGGTCGGTGCGCTGACGGCGCTCGTGACTGTGGGCCTGGTCAACGCCCTTGTCTGGTACGGCCGCCTGCACCTGAAGCTTCTGAAACCCGCCCTCGAAGCTCAGGAGGTCCGCTCGTGATTCGCACACTCGCCCTCATCGCCGCCGCTGGCTTCATTCTCTGCATCGGGTCCCTGGCCGGGGCGCTCGCGCTCGCCGGCGGAGCTGCTGGACTGAAGGACAGGGTCACCCAGTTCGCAAGGGAGGCGGATATCCATATCTCCTCGGATGACAACGAGATTCTCCTCGGCGATCCGGGGCCAAGCACAACGCGCCAGATGCCATGGACTGGCGCTGACACCCTGGAGATCGACGCCTTCGCCGAGGTCAACTACATTCAGGGACCGGCGGGCCGCATCACCCTGGGGGGCCCCGCCGCCGTACTCGACAAGGTGTCGGTCCGGAACGGCAAGATCGAGTACGATGGCCACCGCTGGAAGGGCGGCGCCCTCAAGGTGACCGTGGAAGCGCCCGCGGTGAGGCGTTTTGAACTCGACGGCGTTCAGGATCTCAAGATCAGCGGCTACGACCAGGACACCCTTGAGATCGATCTTGGCGGGGCCGGCAGGGTCACGGCGACCGGCAAGGCCCGCCAGGTATTGCTCGACATCTCGGGGACCGGCGCGGCTGACCTTACTGCACTTGAGCTCGATGAAGCCGATGTGGACCTGTCAGGAGCCGGCAAGGCGACGCTGGGGCCCCGGACCTCGGCGCGGATCGAGGTTTCAGGGATCGGGGAGATCGAACTGACCCGGAGACCGGCCCGTCTGGAACAGAACATCTCTGGTGCAGGCCGGGTGAGCCAGCCGGGTCTTCCTGGCTAGCGCTTGAGACACGACTTGGGGCGGAAGGGGGACCTGCATGAACCCTTCCGCCTCTCTGACTTTTCGATCCCATGCGGCCTTCCCGACGCCGTCGGCCGCTCTGACCAGGGCCCGGAAAGGCTGCGAGCCTCTCGCAATGACGTCATCCACCTCGAGTTTCCCGCGCTTGACCGTTGATCCGGCTTGACGGCCACCGCCGCCTTGCAGTCCTTCATTCCGGAAACGCAAAACGGGAGGATGACCCATGGCCTATCGGCCTTTTGATCTGACGGGAAAGGTGGCTCTGGTCACCGGCGGCAACGGCGGCATCGGCTTTGGCATGGTCGAGGCCCTCGCCCAGGCCGGGGCGGACGTGGTCATCTGGGGTTCCAACGGCAAGAAGAACACCGCCGCCGCCGAGGCCCTCAAGGACTCCGGCGTCCGTGTCCTGACCCAGGTGGTGGATGTGGCCGACGAGAACGCCGTTCGCGAGGGCATGGCCGAGGCCGTGCGCCAGATGGGCCGGATCGACACCGTGGTGGCCAACGCCGGCATCGGCGGCGGCGCCGCCTCCTTCTCGGAATTTCCCACTGAAACCTACCGGCGCGTGCTGGCGGTCAACCTGGACGGCGTCTTCTTCACCTTCCGCGAGGCCTGCAAGCACATGGTCGAGCGGGCCGACGGCGGCGACAGGGCGGGCGGGTCGCTGGTGGTGATCTCGTCCCTGTCCGCCTACGACGGCGCCCCGCGCAACGAGGCCTACGCCGCCACCAAGGGGGCGGTGATCTCCATGATCCGGGCCATCGCCGTGGAGCACGCCCGCTATGGCGTGCGCGCCAACGCCGTCCTGCCCGGCTGGATCGCCACCGACATGACCGCGGGCGCCCAGGGCAACGACAAGTTCAACGACGCGGTGATCCGGCGCGTGCCCGTGCGCCGCTGGGGCCAGCCTGCGGACTTCGGCGGCATCGCCGTCTACCTGGCCTCGGACGCCTCAGCCTTCCACACGGGCGACAGCTTCCTGATCGACGGCGGCTACGGGATCTTCTGATCCCGCTCGGGGTCAGACCTGGTCGAGGGCCTGGAGGACATCGTCCGCCAGGTCCTCGGCGTCCTCCAGGCCGACGCTCATCCGCACCCAGCCCTCGGTGAGGCCGATCTCCAGCCTTTCGGACTCCGACATCGACCGGTGCGTCGTGGTGCTGGGATGGGTGGCCATGGATTTCGCATCGCCGAGATTGTTCGAGATATCGACAATCCCCAGGGCGTCGAGGAAGGCCCAGGCGCGCTCTCGCGTTCCCAGGTCGAAGGCCACGACATTGCCCGGGCCCGACATCTGCCGCGCGATCAGGTTGGCCTGAGGATGGTCGGCGCGGCCGGGGAAGACCACCTGACGCACGGCGGCGTGGCTGGACAGGGCCTCTGTCACCCAGGTGGCGTTGTCCGACTGGCGGCGGACCCTCAGATCGAGGGTCTCCAATCCCTTGAGCAGGACCCAGGAATTGAAGGGCGACAGGGCCGGCCCCGTGTGCCGCAGGATGTCACGATAGGCCTCGCCCATCAGTTCGGCGCCGCCCAGGATGGCGCCGCCCAGCACGCGGCCCTGGCCGTCGATGTGCTTGGTGGCCGAGTAGACGACGAC
>JBJTFE010000159.1:0-5463 GCA_046093265.1 Phenylobacterium sp.
GGCCGTCCGTCGACCTTGATCCGGACCCCGCTGATGCTGCGGATGAAGTCCGGCCCGAAGGCGGTGGCGGGGGTATGGGCGCCGATCGGAGCCTTGCCGCCGCAAATGGCTTCCATGGCCCGCACCGCGATCTCCGCCGCCATGGCGTAACCCTCGCCGCCCTCCAGGCGCCCGGTGCACCGGGCTTCCCCTCGACCGCCCTCCACCCAGACGCGGGAGACCGGCGCCCGGAGCCCTGCAACTCCCGAATGCCCGCTGCTGGACAGGACCTGCCGGCGAACGGCGGGTATCTTCAGCAGGACCGGGAGGACCGGCGCGATCACGGACAGCACGGCGGCTTGCGAGGCCGGCATGGGCACGCCCGCGACAATCTGGCGGACGCCGGTAGCGTGACGGGCGCCGACGAGATCCGCCAGGGGTGCGCTGGCGAAGGCCTGGCCGGAGCCGTCGGCGCGCAGGACCCGCCAGCGCCTCCGCCCCAGGTTCCGGTGGACAAGTTCGCCGTCGATGATTTCCCGGCCACCGCCCGCAAGCACGGCCAGCGTGCTTTCGGCGACGGCGGGGGAGTCGTGGGCGGAGTCCGTCGCGACGCTGATCCGGAGCCAATCCGCTCCGCCCAGGGCCTCCGACACCATCGCCGCCAGGCCATCGGAAGCGGCGATGCCGAAGCCTGCCCCGCCGACGAGGGTGAGCCCGGCCCGCCGGGCCTCACCATCCATGTCGAGAAGCTGCTGTAGCGCCGGCGCCTCGCCGTTGAGGTCGGCGTAGGAAAGACCCGCTGACAGGGCGGCCCGGATCAGGGGGACGCCCGTCTCGCTGAACGGCCCCGCCACATTGAGAAGGGCGCGGCGCCCCTTCAGGGCCGCGGCGAGACTCTCGGGGTCCGCGAGGTTCGCCTGCCTGAACTCAAGACCTCTGGGCGCGGCGAGGGCCATCAGCCGCTGTGGGTCACGGCCGACCAGAAGAGGCCTGTGTCCCCTCTGGATCGCCTGCTCGAGGACCATCTGACCCGTCACGCCTGTCGCCCCGAAGAGGGCCCAGGCGCTGGGGTGATCATTTGCTAACTCAAGTGACATGCCTTTACCCTCCAAGGCCGTGTTCAATCAGGTCGAGAATGTCCGCCGTCATTTCACTGGGACGGCGCGGAAGTTCTTCGAAATGCGCCATACGCGCGATCTGGGCGACCAGGCCCAGGATGAGCGCTGCGGCCAGGTTGGCGTCGACACCCGGGCGGACCCCGCCGCGGGCCTGCGCCGTCTCGACCAGGCGGCGCACGGCGCCCGGCAATCCGAGCGCGCGGGCGTCATCCGGCAGATCGCGCCAGTAGCGGCGGAGGTTCTCGAGTACGAAGTGAATGGCGTCAGGAGAGGTTTCGATCAGCGCAAGGGCGCCCGTAATGGCGGACCTCAGATCCGCGGACGGGGTCATCACCGTGGCGGCGAGGCGCCGATAGCAGGTCTCAAACAGGCTCCGCGCCAGGTCCTCCTTCGTGCTGAAGTGCTTGAAGAGGGCGGGATTACTGTAGCCCGAACGCGCCGCGATATCCCGGACCGTCACGCCATCCACCCCTCGCGAGGCGAACAGGTCCATCGCCGAGAGCAGGATCGACTGCTTTGCGGGCGGATCATTTCTGGACACGAAGAAGGGCAGCGGCGCGTGCGTCATTCCGTGAAGTTAGCATTTGCTCACTTTCTGTCAAGTCCTGTGTCGCCGGGCGCCAGAACTGGAGAGGCGGTCCCGCTTGCCGGGGGCGTCTCTTCCTGTCCCCGGGCAGATGTTCGAGACGACGGAAGGGACCTGCGCCGTCGTCGAACGCCGGCCGTAGGTCATATCGGGCCGGCCGCCCCTCGCCTGCGAGCCGACTCCCGAAAACCAGGGCGGATCGTCGCGCAAGAGGTTCAGTTCCTACGCCTGGCGCGCTATACGGTCGCGGCTTGCCGTCGCGCGGCCCCGCCCAGCGCCGGGGCGCACCTCCCGCCTGTTCCGCCCGGAGACGATCATGACAGCCGCCCTGAAGTTCCTGAAAACCGAAGCGGCGGGCGGCCTGTTGATCGCCCTCGCCGCCGCAGCCGCCCTCCTCGTCGCCAATTCGCCCCTGGCGTCCGGCTACAACGCCTGGCTCAAGACGCCGCTCGTCCTGGATCTCGGCTTCTGGCAGGTGGGCGGCGCCCTGAAGGACTGGGTCAAGGACGGCCTGATGGCCGTGTTCTTCTATGTCATCGGGCTTGAGCTGAAGCGCGAACTCACCGTCGGCGAGCTCTCCAACCCCAAGACCGTTCTGCTGCCGGTCGCGGCGGCCTTCGGCGGCGCCCTGGTTCCGGTCCTGATCTACAGCGCCTATGCGGGCGGCTTGGATCCGCGCGGCTGGCCGGTGCCGGTCGCCACCGACATCGCCTTCGCCCTCGCCGCCCTGGCCCTCTTGGCGCCGAAGGCCGATCCGCGCCTCCGGCTCTTCCTGCTGACGCTGGCCGTCGTCGACGACCTGATGGCCATCGTCCTGATCGCCGTGCTGTTCACCGCCGAGCTGGCCTATGTCCCGCTGTTTGCGGCCCTGGCCCTACTGGGTCTTGTCTCCGGCCTCGGCCGGCTGCGCCCCCTGCCGATGTGGATCTATCCGGCCGTCGCGGTGATCACCTGGGGCCTGTCCAAGGAATCCGGCGTGCACACCTCGGTCATGGCGGTGGCCGCCGCCTTCATCGTGCCGCCCCGGCCGATCGGGAGCGACGACACCGTGCTCGGCCGGCTTGAGCACTACATCCACCCGTTCTCGGCCTATGTCGTCCTGCCGATCTTCGCCTTCAGCGCCGCGGGGGTCTCCCTGGCCGGCCTGAAGCCGCAGGACATCCTGGCCGGGGTCTCGGCGGGCGTCGCCCTGGGCCTGGCCTTCGGCAAGCCGGTCGGCGTCACCCTCTTCACCCTGGTCGCCGCCAGGTTGGCGAAAACCCCTCTGCCCTTCTCGATGGGCCAGCTGATCGGGGTCGGATGCCTCTGCGGCATCGGCTTCACC
This sequence comes from Phenylobacterium sp., assembly GCA_046093265.1. Lineage (GTDB taxonomy): Bacteria > Pseudomonadota > Alphaproteobacteria > Caulobacterales > Caulobacteraceae > Phenylobacterium. The sequence continues at coordinate 3,008 of JBJTFE010000159.1, forward strand.
ATGAGCCTCTTCATCGGCGCCCTTGCCTTCGACGGCGACGTCGCCGGAGAGGCGCAGGCGCGGCTGGGGGTTCTGATGGGCTCGACGCTCTCGCTGCTGCTGGGGCTGATCGCCTTCCGCCTGCTTTCGCCCCGGAAATCCTAGATCACCGAACGAGGCTCCGCGTGGAAATCGCAGTCCAGATCATCGCCGGCCTCGCCCTGCTTGCGCTGGGCGGCGAGGGCGTCATTCGCGGCGCGGTGGGCGTCGCCCGACGCCTTGGCCTTTCAGAGCTCCTGATCGGCCTCACCCTGGTGGGCTTCGGTACGTCGTCCCCGGAGCTGATCACCAGCATTGATGCGGCCCTGGCCGGATCGCCGGGCATCGCCCTGGGCAATGTGCTCGGCTCCAACATCGGCAACATCCTGCTGATCCTCGCCCTGGTGCTGCTGATCAAGCCGATCGCGGTGAACCCGGCGGCGGTCGGGCGCGACGGCGTCATCGCCCTGGGGGTCTCCATCCTTCTCGCCGGTCTCGCCCTGGCGTTCGGCGAGCTGAACCGGATCATCGGCGCCCTGCTCGTGACTGGCCTCGTGGTCTACATCCTGACCGTCTGGCGCCTCGAAAGCCGGGGCGGGACGGCGGCCGAGGTGCATATCGAGTCCTCGCACACCCACGATCCGGCGCCTCAGGCCCTCTGGGTCTCTGGCCTGTTCGTGGCGGCGGGCCTCGGCCTCCTGATGCTGGGGGCGGACCTCCTGGTCACCGGCGCGGTGGCGACAGCGCGGATCGCCGGCCTTTCCGAGACCGTGATCGGTTTGACCATCGTGGCGATCGGCACCTCCCTGCCCGAGCTGGTGGCCACCCTCGCCGCGGCGCTCAAGGGCCGGTCGGACGTCGCCTTCGGCAACATTGTCGGGTCGAACATCTACAACATCCTGGGCATACTGGGCGTGACGGCCCTGATCCGGCCCTTCCCCATCCCCGGGGATGTGGGGCTGCTCGACTGGGGCGTTCTGGTCGCGTCCGCCGCCCTGCTGCTGGTCTTTGCCCTGACGGGACGACGACTGACCCGGATCGAAGGCGCAGCCTTCCTCGCCGGCTACGTCGCCTTCGTCTTCTTCCTCCTGTCGACCTAGGGCGGCGGCAGCGGTTGCGCCCCCTTGCGCCCTACCCGCCGATCTGGCCGTCCAGGTACTTCCGGATCGCCGGTCCGTAGGGCGGACGCAGCATCTTCAGCGGGCCGATGTCGTTCTTGATCTGACTGAAGACGGCCTTTCGGTGGCTGAACTCCCGGAAGCCGTCGACGCCGTGATAGCTACCCATGCCCGAGGGGCCGACGCCGCCGAAGGGCAGGTCCTCCTGCACCACATGCATGACAACGTCGTTCACGGTTACGCCGCCGGCCGTAGTGCGGCTCAGCACCGCTTCCCGCTCGGCCGCGTCGTTACCGAAATAGTAGAGGCCCAGGGGCCGGTCGCGGCCGTTCACATAGTCCAGGGCCTCGTCCAGGGTCTGATAGCTCTTGATCGGCAGGACCGGGCCGAAAATCTCCTCCTGCATCACCTTCATGTCGTCGGTGGGCTCCAGGATCAGGGTCGGGGCGATCTTGCGGTGCGGCTGCTGCGAGAGGTCCTCGCCCTCGGGCTTCAGCTCGATCACCCGGGCGCCCTTGGCCCGGGCGTCGTCGATATAGCCGGTGATCCGGTCATAGTGACGCTGGGCGATGATCGAGGTATAGTCGGGATTGTCCTTGATCGTCGGGAACAGGCTGGTGACAGAGGCGCGGGCCGCGTCGACGAAACCCTCCACCCGGTCCTTGGGCGCCAGCACATAGTCGGGGGCCAGGCAGATCTGGCCGGCGTTAAGCGTCTTGCCGTTCATCACCCGGGCGGCGGCGACGGAGAGGCCCGCAGACCGGCCGAGGATGACCGGGCTCTTGCCACCGAGTTCAAGGGTCAGGGGTACGAGGTTTTCAGCCGCAGCCCGCATGACGTGCCGGGCGACAGAGGTCGCGCCGGTGAAGATCAGGTGGTCGAAGGCCAGGCGCGAGAAGGCCTCACCCACTTCCGGTCCGCCGATCACCACGGCGATCTCCTCCTCCGAGAAGGCGCCGGCGAACATCGTCCGCATCAGCTCGGAGGTGGCGGGCGTGTATTCCGAAGGCTTGATCATAGCCCGGTTACCGGCCGCGAGGATGCCCGCCAGGGGTCCGAACGTCAGGTTGATCGGGAAGTTCCAGGGGCTGATTACCCCCACTACGCCCTTAGGCTGGAAGCGCACCTCGGTCCGGGCGCCGAACAGGCCCAGGATCGCCGGGGTCGGCTTGCGCTTTTCCGGACGCATCCATCTGGCGAGATGTTCGCGGGCGTAGTGCAGGGGCGCGATGGAGGCGGCGACGTCTGTAAAGGCCGTGGCCTCGCGCGACCGCGAACCAAAGTCGTCGTTCAGCGACTCCTCGATGGCCCGGCGGTTCT
>JBJTFE010000160.1:0-2205 GCA_046093265.1 Phenylobacterium sp.
GACGACGACGACAGAGCGGATCCTGTTCTACACCGGCAAGAGCCACAAGATTGGCGAGGTCCATGACGGCGCGGCCACCATGGACTGGATGGAGCAGGAGCAGGAGCGCGGCATCACGATCACCTCGGCCGCCACAACTGCGTTCTGGGCCGGTTGCCGGCTGAACATCATCGACACCCCCGGGCACGTGGACTTCACCATCGAGGTCGAGCGCTCCCTGCGGGTGCTGGACGGCGCGGTCGCCGTGCTCGACGGCAACCAGGGCGTCGAGCCTCAGACGGAAACCGTGTGGCGCCAGGCCGACCGGTACAACGTTCCGCGCATCGTGTTCGTCAACAAGATGGACAAGATCGGCGCCGATTTCGACATGTGCCTGCGAACCATCCGCGAGCGCCTCGGCGTCAAGGCTGTCCCGATCCAGCTGCCCATCGGTTCCGAAGCCAGCCTGCGCGGCATCGTCGATCTGGTCCGCATGAAGGCGGTGGTCTGGGAGTCCGAGGGCCTGGGCGCCAAGTACCATGACGAGGACATTCCGGCCGACATGCTGGCCAAGGCCGAAGAGGCCCGGAACTACATGATCGAAAACGCCGTCGAGATGGATGACGAGGCCATGGAGGCCTATCTCGGCGGTGAGGAACCCTCGGAAGAGGTGATCAAGAAGTGCATCCGCAAGGCGGTGCTCTCCGGCGCCTTCTATCCGATCCTCGCGGGCTCGGCCTTCAAGAACAAGGGCGTGCAGCCCCTGCTCGACGCTGTTGTCGACTACCTGCCTTCGCCGGTGGACATCCCGCCGACCCAGGGCCTCGACTTCAAGACCGAGGAGCCCGTCGAGCGCAAGGCGTCCGATGACGAGCCCCTGTCCGTCCTGGCGTTCAAGATCATGGACGACCCCTTCGTCGGCTCCCTGACCTTCTGCCGCATCTACTCCGGCAAGCTGGAGTCGGGCATGGGCCTCCTGAACTCGACGCGCGACAAGCGCGAGCGGGTCGGCCGCATGCTGCTGATGCACTCGAACAACCGTGAGGACATCAAGGAAGCCTACGCTGGCGACATCGTCGCCCTGGCCGGCCTGAAGGACACCCGCACCGGGGACACGCTGTGCGACCCGCTGAAGTCGCCGGTGATCCTGGAGAAGATGACCTTCCCCGAGCCTGTCATCGAGATCGCCATCGAGCCCAAGTCCAAGGCTGACCAGGAAAAGCTGGGCGTCGCCCTGGCGAAGATGGTCGCCGAGGACCCGTCCTTCACCGTCTTCACGGACCAGGAGTCCGGCCAGACGATCATGAAGGGCATGGGCGAGCTCCACCTCGACATCAAGGTCGATATCCTGAAGCGGACCTACAAGGTCGAGGCCAACATCGGCGCGCCGCAGGTAGCCTACCGCGAGAGCCTCAGCCGGACCGCAGACATCGACTACACCCACAAGAAGCAGACGGGTGGAACCGGCCAGTTCGCACGCGTCAAGATCAAGTTCGAGCCCGGTGAGCCCGGTTCCGGTTTCGTCTTCGAGAACACCGTCGTCGGCGGCTCCGTTCCCAAGGAGTACATCCCCGGCGTCCAGAAGGGGATCGAGTCGGCCAAGGAGAACGGTCTTCTTGCTGGCTTCCCGGTGATCGACTTCAAGGCGACCCTGTACGACGGCGGCTTCCACGACGTGGACTCCTCCGTCCTGGCCTTCGAGATCGCATCCCGTGCGGCCTTCCGCGAACTCCGCGAGAAGGGTGGCGCGCGCCTGCTCGAGCCGGTGATGAAGGTCGAGGTTCTGACGCCCGACGAGTACATGGGCGACGTGATCGGCGACCTGAACAGCCGTCGCGGCCAGATCCAGGGCACCGAGACCCGCGGCAACGCCCAGGTGGTCACCGCCTTCGTCCCGCTCGCCAACATGTTCGGCTACATCAACGCGCTGCGCTCGTTCTCGCAGGGCCGCGCCAACTTCACCATGCAGTACGACCATTACGAGACGGTGCCGCAGGCGGTCGCCGATGAAGTGATCAAGAAGTACGCCTAACCCCGAACCAACCCCAATCTAGAGGACAGGCCCGGAGAGGGCTGGAGCTTGAAATGGCCAAAGAGAAATTTGAACGCACGAAGCCGCACTGCAACATCGGCACGATTGGTCACGTTGACCACGGCAAGACGACGCTGACGGCGGCGATCACGATGACGCTTGCGAAGTCTGGCGGCGCGACGGCGAAGAAGTAC
>JBJTFE010000161.1:0-7137 GCA_046093265.1 Phenylobacterium sp.
GGCTGGATCTTCACTTCTGCGGCGCTGGCCTCTGCGGCCGCCCTGACTGTAGGCGTGGCCAACGGGCGCTACCAGGCCGATCCCGGGCGGTATGAGGACGGGGTCATCCGGGCCGGCGCCATCGCCACCGTCTTCTGGGCCATTGTCGGCATGCTGGTGGGCGTGGTCATCGCCCTGCAGCTGGCCTGGCCGCGGATCTTCTATTTCCCCGACCATGGCTGGCTGAACTTCGGTCGGCTGCGCCCGCTCCATACGTCGGGCGTGATCTTCGCCTTCGGCGGCAACGCCCTGATCGCCACCTCCTTCTACGTCGTCCAGCGGACCTGCCGGGCCCGGCTCGCGGGCGGCATGGCCGGCTGGTTCGTCTTCTGGGGCTATCAGCTGTTCATCGTCATGGCGGCGGTGGGCTATCTGGCCGGCATCACCGAGGGGCGGGAGTACGCCGAGCCGGAGTGGTTCGTGGACCTCTGGCTGACCATCGTCTGGGTCGCCTACCTGCTGGTCTTCCTCGGCACGCTCTGGAAGCGCAAGGAACCTCACATCTACGTGGCCAACTGGTTCTACCTGGCCTTCATCGTGACGGTGGCCCTGTTGCACATCGTCAACAACCTGTCCCTGCCGGTCAGCCTGCTCGGGGCCAAGAGCTACTCGCTCTTCGCAGGCGTCCAGGACGCCCTGACCCAGTGGTGGTACGGCCACAACGCGGTGGGATTTTTCCTCACCGCCGGCTTCCTGGCCATCATGTACTATTTCATACCCAAACGGGCCGAGAAGCCGGTCTATTCCTACCGTCTGTCCATCGTCCACTTCTGGTCGCTGATCTTCATCTACATCTGGGCCGGCCCTCACCACCTGCACTACACGGCCCTGCCCCAGTGGGCGCAGACTCTCGGGATGACCTTCTCGATCATGCTTTGGATGCCGTCCTGGGGCGGCATGATCAACGGCCTGATGACCCTGTCGGGCGCCTGGGACAAGCTGCGCACCGATCCGGTCCTGAGGATGATGGCCGTGGCCGTGGGCTTCTACGGGATGTCGACCTTCGAGGGCCCGCTGATGTCCATCCGGGCGGTGAACGCCCTCAGCCACTACACCGACTGGACCATCGGCCACGTGCATTCCGGCGCCCTCGGCTGGGTCGGTTTCATCAGCTTCGGCGCCATCTACTGCCTCGTACCCTGGCTGTGGAAGAAGGACCGGCTCTACTCCAACGCCCTGGTGGAGTGGCACTTCTGGATCGCGACCCTGGGCCTGCTCCTCTACATCGCCGCGATGTGGGTGTCGGGGATCGGCGAGGGTCTCCTGTGGCGCGAATACACCCCTCAGGGATTCCTGGCGAACAGCTTCGTGGAGACGGTCTCGGCGAAGCATATCGCCAATATAATTCGCGCCTTGGGCGGCCTGATGTACCTCTCCGGCGCCCTGATCATGGCCTACAACCTCTACCGGACCATCCGGCAGCCGGCCCCCGCCGTCCTGCCTGCGGCCTCCGGACCCATCGTCGCGGCTGCGGCCTGAAGGGAACGGGAACATGTGGAAGAACCACTCAAAGCTTGAACGCCACTCGCTCCTCCTGGTCCTCGGCATCCTCCTCGTGGTGTCGGTCGGCGGCCTGGTCGAGATTGCCCCCCTCTTCTTCCTCGAAAGCACCATCGAGAAGGTCAAGGGGGTCCGCCCCTACACCCCCCTCGAGCAGGCGGGCCGGGACATCTACGTCCGGGAGGGCTGCTATGTCTGCCATTCCCAGATGATCCGCCCGTTGCGCGACGAGGTGGAGCGTTACGGCCCTTACAGCCTGGCGGCCGAGAGCATGTACGACCACCCCTTCCAGTGGGGCTCCAAGCGGACAGGCCCGGACCTGGCCCGGGTCGGCGGCAAGTACTCCGACGCTTGGCACGTTCAGCACCTGGTCGATCCCAGGTCGGTCGTACCGGAGTCCCTCATGCCGCCCTACGCCTTCCTGGCGGACAAGGACCTGAAGACGGAAGACATCGAGGCTCGCCTGCGCACCCTCACCCGGGTCGGTGTCCCCTACACGGAGACCGCCCTGAAGAACGCCCGGGCGGACCTGGAGGCCCAGGTGGATCCCACGGCGTCGGGGGCCAGTCTGGCCCGCTACTATGGCGACAAGGTCAACCGCCGCGACTTCGACGGCGATCCCGACCGGCTGACCGAAATGGACGCCCTCGTGGCCTACCTCCAGATGCTGGGAACCCTGGTCGACTTCAGGACCTACGAGGCGGACGCCCCGGAGAACTTGCGATGAGCTTCCTGACCTACGAGCAAGTCGCCCGTTTCGCCCAGCAGGGAGGAACCGTCTACTTCGTGGTGATCTTCCTCGCGGGCCTGGCCTACGCCCTGTGGCCCAAGAACCGCGAAGCCTTCCGGGATATGGCCCACCTGCCCCTGAGAGATGACGAGGACGAGCATGTCGGCTCCTGAAACTCAAGACGACCAAGGGCCCGTCGCCACAACCGGCCACGAGTGGGATGGCATCCGTGAGCTGGACAACCCCCTCCCGCGCTGGTGGCTCTGGATCTTCTACGCCAGCGTCGTCGTCGCCATCGGATATTGGATTCTGATGCCCGCCTGGCCTGGCCTGACCGGCTATACTCCGGGGATGCTCGGCAAGTCCGACAGGGCCGAACTCGTCGGGCAGCTGGCGAAACTGAAAGCCCTCAGGGGCGAACAGAACGCCCGCCTGACCGACGCCTCCCTCCAGGAGATCGAGAGCGACCCGGAACTCCAGGCCCATGCCCTCGCGGTTGGCCAGTCGGTCTTCGGTGACAACTGCGCCACCTGCCATGGCGTCGGCGGCGTCGGCGGCAAGGGTTACGCCAACCTGCGGGACGACGTCTGGCTGTGGGGCGGGACGCTGGAGGACATCCACCGGACCCTGCAGTATGGCATTCGCTCGGGCCACCCGCAGGCCCGGTTCTCCCAGATGCCGTCCTTCGGTCGGGACCAGCTCCTGACGCCCGCCCAGGTCGGGGATCTGACGGAATATGTCGTGGCGCTCTCGGGTCGCCCCGCGAACGCCGCGGCGGTCCAGAGGGCGGCCCCGGTCTATGCCGCCAACTGCGTCGCCTGCCATGGGCCGGCGGGCATGGGAGACCCCCTGCAGGGCGCGCCCAACCTTACCGATCGGGAGTGGCTCTACGGGTCCGCCCGCGCAGACATCCGCGAACAGATTCACTTCGGGCGCAACGGGGTGATGCCCGCCTGGGCCGGACGACTGGACCCCGAGACGGTCAAGGCCCTCGCCGTCTACGTTCACGCCAACGCCGCCGGGCAGTGAGCCAGGGTCATGACCGTCGTCATCGATCGGACGCGGGCTAAAGGACGGGACAAAGGCCCGGCCTCGGCCGCCGAGAAGGCAAGGCGTCGCGGGGACTCCGGCGGCGGTCTCTACAAGCCCCGGACGCCGATCTACCCTAAACACGTCCGTGGGCAGTGGCGGAACCTGAAATGGGGTCTGATGGCCGCGACCCTGGCCATCTACTACATCACGCCCTGGATCCGCTGGGACCGCCCCGGCGCCTTGCCCGACCAGGCCGTCCTCGTCGACTTCGAGGGGCGGCGCTTCTACATGTTCGGTCTCCAGTTCTGGCCACAGGAAGTCTATTTCATCACGGGCCTTCTGGTGATGGCCGCCCTGGCCCTCTTCATGGCAAGTTCGCTGTTCGGACGGCTCTGGTGCGGCTACGCCTGTCCGCAGACCATATGGACGGACCTCTTCCTCCAGGTCGAACGGATGTTCGAGGGCGACCGCAACGCGCGGATGCGGCGGGACGCCGCCCCATGGTCACTCGACAAGGTCTGGCGGAAGGCCGGCAAGCACCTGGTCTGGCTCGGCATAGCGTTCGGAACGGGCGGCGCCTGGATCTTCTATTTCCACGACGCCCCGTCCGTGCTCGTCCAGTTCTGGACCGGCGAGGCGCCCGCCACAGCCTACATCTTTTGCGCCCTGCTGACCTTCACCACCTATGTCTTCGCCGGAACTCTCCGGGAACAGGTCTGCACCTACATGTGCCCCTGGCCGCGCATCCAGGGCGCACTGATCGACCAGGACTCCCTGCAGGTCACCTACCGGATCGACCGGGGCGAGCCCCGGGGTCCGCACAAGAAGAGCGCCTCCTGGGAGGGTCGGGGCGGCTGCATCGACTGCGGGCAGTGCGTGGTGGTCTGTCCCATGGGCATCGACATCCGCGATGGGGCCCAGCTGGAATGCATCAACTGCGGCCTGTGCGCAGACGCCTGCGACGAGATGATGGACCGGATCGAACGGCCGCGGGGACTGATCGGTTACGACACCGACAAGGCAGTGGCGGCCCGGGCGGCGGGTCAGCCCGCCGTCTACCGGCTCGTCCGCCCTCGCACCCTGGTCTACGCCGGGGCGCTGGTCCTCGTCTCCGGCCTCATGCTCTGGGGTCTGGCCCACAGACAATCCTTTGACGTCCATGTCCTTCGGGACCGGAACCCCATCGCCGTGAGGCTTGCGGACGGCTCGGTCCGCAACGGCTACACCCTGAAGATCGCCAACCGGAGCTTCGCAGACGCTGACGCCCGGATCGCCTTCTCCGGGCCCGCCGGCGCCGTCCTGAAGACCCCGGCGGCGCCCGCCGCCGACGAGGTCCGGGCCCGCATCGAGACCAATACCCTGCGCGCCGTGCGGGTCTTCGTGACCCTGCCCGAGCAGGCGGGGACCGCGACGAGCCTGCCGGTTGCCTTCACCGTCACCCTCCCGGAGGGGGTCATGACCGTGAAGTCGACCTTCATCACCGACCCCGGAGCCCGCCCATGACTTCGCCTCCCTCCTCTCCTGCCGAGGGTTCCGACGGCGGCTGGATCCTGACCGGCCGACATGTTCTGGGCGTGGTTGTCGGCTTCTTCGTGATCGTGATCGCCCTGAACGTCTGGTTCCTGACCCTCGCCTATCGCACCTTTCCGGGCCAGGTCTCCGAGACCCCCTACGAGGACGGCGTGGCCTTCAACCGCCATCTCGCGGCTCAGGAGGCCCAGGCGCGCCTGGGCTGGGAGGCCGCCGCCGCCGCAGGTCCGGGCGGGCCCTGGGTTGAGGTGCGCAATGCCGAGGGCGCAGCCCTGCAGGGCCTGACCCTGACCGGGCGCCTCGAGCGTCCGGCGACCGTGGCGGGCCGCCGTATCCTGGCGTTCCGGGAGACGGCGCCCGGGAGATATGAGGCGCCGGCGGCGGGCCTCACCGGCGCCTGGGACCTCTCCTTCCGCGCAGTGGACGCGAACGGGCAGGCCTTCGAGGGGGGACGGAGGCTGACGTGGCCCTGACCCATGGCGCTGCGCCCCAGATCGATCCGACGCCGGACGGAGACGCCGGGATCGACGGCGCCGACCTTTCCGCCTACCTGACTCCTGACGGGCCCGGCGTCTCGCGCCTCGACCTCCTCGTCAGCGGCGCGCACTGCGCCGCCTGCATCGCCCGGATCGAGGGCGAACTGGCCGGCGCGCCCGGTGTGGCCTCCGCCCGGCTGAACCTGAGCACAGGGCGGCTTTCCGTGGGCCTGCGGCAGGACGGCGACCCCCGGCGCATCCTGCGGATCCTTGAGCGCATCGGTTATCCCGCCTCGCCCTATGATCCGGGCTCGGCCCGTGAGGCCCAGGACCGGGAGGGGCGGGAGCTGGCCATGGCCCTGGCGGTGGCCGGTTTCGGCGCCGGCAACGCCATGATCTTCTCGGTCCCCGTCTGGGCGGGACTGTTCGGCCAGGAGCTCGGGCCCGCCACCCGCACCTTCATGCAGTGGGCCAGCGCCGGGATCGGCGCACCCTGCGCCGTCTTTGCAGGCATGGTCTTCTTCCGGTCGGCCTGGAACTCGCTCAGGAGCGGCCGGGCCAACATGGACGTCCCGATCTCGATCGGCGTGATCCTGACCCTCCTGGTGAGCTTCCAGGAAACCCTGCTGATGGGGCGCGACACCTATTTCGACGCGGCCGTCACCCTGCTTTTCCTTCTGCTGATCGGGCGCTGGCTGGACCACGCCCTGCGACGGCGCGCCCGGAGCGCGGCGGCGGACCTCCTGGCCTTCCAGGCGCCCTCGGCCGTCATCCTCGGGCCAGACGGCGTCGAGCGTCAAACGCCTCTGCGTCTGGTCCGTCCCGGCGACCGATTGCGCGTCCGGCCCGGCGAACGGATTCCCGTCGACGGGGCGGTGGAGTCCGGACGCACCGAGCTGGATCTGGCGATCCTGACCGGCGAGACGACCCCCCTGACCGCCGGACCCGGCGACGCCTGTCGGGCGGGCGCCCTGAATCTCTCCGGCCTGATCACGCTGCGCGCAGACGCCGCCTCGGAGGATTCGACCCTGGCGCGGATCGCCCGCCTGGTGGAGTCGGGCGCACAGTCGCGGTCGACCTACGTGCAGCTGGCCGACCGCGCGGCGGCCGTCTACGTGCCGGTGGTCCATACCGCCGCCGCCCTCACCTTCGTCGTCGCCTGGATGATGGGCTTGCCAGTGCGCGAGGCGGTGCTGCGCGCAGCTACCCTGCTGATCGTGACCTGTCCCTGCGCCCTCGGTCTGGCGGTTCCCGCCGTCCAGGTGTCCGCCGCCTCGCGCCTTTTCCGCCGGGGCGTCCTGGTCAAGTCCGGCGCGGGACTCGAGCGCCTGGCGGAGGCCGACCATGTCGCCTTCGACAAGACCGGCGTGCTGACCGAGGGCCGGCCCCGGCTGCTGAACGCCGACCTGGTCGACATCGCCCGCGCCGGTCCCCTCGCCCGGGCCTCGTCCCATCCCCTGGCGCGCGCGCTCGCCGAGGCGGCGGGAGATGGCCCCGTGGCGGAGGGGGCGGTCGAGGTCGCCGGCCAGGGGGTCGAGGCCCACACCCCGGACGGGGTCATGCGCCTGGGCCGGGCGGCGTTCGTGGGGGCGCCGATCTCGGGCGACCAGACCGAGCTGTGGTTCCGGGACGCCGACGGCGCCCTGTTCCGCTTCGCCTTCGCCGACGCTCTCCGGCCCCAGGCGCCGGACCTCGCCGCCGACCTGGCCCGCAGGGGGCTGTCTGCATCGATTCTGTCGGGAGACGTGGAGGCGCCTACCCGAAAGGTCGCGGCCCGGCTGGGCGTGACCGACTGGCGATCGGGCCTGACGCCGCAGGGCAAGGTGGAGG